>NZ_JAMRYM010000017.1:0-48623 GCF_023743255.1 Rathayibacter rubneri
GCGGGCGCGGCGGCCCGCGCGGCCGCGGCCGCGGGCGGTTCGCCGACACCCGCCCGGCCGAGGAGCTCGTGCCCCGCTCCGAGGTGGTCGAGATCCTCGAGGGCAAGAACCTGCTCCCGGCCATCTTCTTCGTCTTCAGCCGGGCCGGGTGCGACCAGGCCGTGCGGCAGGTCCTCCGCTCCGGGGTCCGGCTCACCGAGCGGCACGAGCGCGACGAGATCCGCGCGATCGTCGAGGAGCGGTGCCGCACCATCCGCGACGAGGACCTCGCAGTCCTCGGCTACTGGGAGTGGCTCGACGGCCTGCAGCGCGGCGTCGCCGCCCACCACGCGGGCATGCTGCCGGCGTTCAAGGAGGTCGTCGAGGAGCTCTTCCTCCGCAAGCTCGTCCGGGTGGTCTTCGCGACCGAGACGCTCGCCCTCGGCATCAACATGCCGGCGCGCACCGTCGTGCTCGAGAAGCTCGAGAAGTTCAACGGCGAGGCGCGCGTCCCGATCACTCCGGGCGAGTACACGCAGCTGACCGGCCGCGCCGGTCGCCGGGGCATCGACGTCGAGGGGCACTCCGTCATCCAGTGGCGGGCCGGGATGAACCCGCAGGCCGTCGCCTCCCTCGCCTCCCGCCGCACCTACCCGCTCAACTCGAGCTTCCGCCCCAGCTACAACATGGCCTGCAACCTGATCGAGCAGTTCGGCCGCACGCGCACCCGCGAGATCCTCGAGTCGTCGTTCGCGCAGTTCCAGGCCGACCGCTCCGTCGTCGACCTCGCCCGCCGGGTGCGCCAGCAGGAGGAGTCGCTCGCCGGGTACGTGACCGCGATGCAGTGCCACCTCGGCGACTTCGAGCAGTACGCGGCGATCCGCCGCGAGATCGGCGAACTCGAGCGTCGAGGCGCCGTCCGCGGTGAATCCGCTTCGCACGCCGAGCGCGAGAAGCGTCAGGGCCAGCTCAACTCCCTGCGCCGCCGGATGAAGGCCCATCCGTGCCACGCCTGCTCCGATCGCGAGCAGCATGCTCGCTGGGCCGAGCGCTGGTGGAAGCTCCGCCGGGAGACGGACGAGATCGAGCGTCAGATCCGCTCGCGCACCGGCGCCGTCGCGAAGGTCTTCGACCGGATCACCGAGGTGCTCCTCGAGCTGGGCTACTTCCGCCGCGACGAGGCCGGCGAGCTCTCGCTGACGCCGAACGGTCGGACGCTGCGCCGGATCTACGGCGAGCGGGACCTCCTGGTCGCCGAGTGCCTCCGCAAGCAGGCCTGGACCGAGCTCGACCCCGCGGGGCTCGCCGCCATGGCCTGCTGCCTCGTCTTCGAGCCGCGTCGCGAGGAGGGCACGCTCAACGAGAAGTTCCTGCCGCGCGGCGGGTTCCCCGAGGCGCTCGAGAAGACGCAGCTGCTGTGGGCGCGCCTCGACGACGTCGAGCGCGACCACCGGCTGCCCGGCAGCAACCCGATCTCGACGAGTCTCGCGCTCGCGATGAACATGTGGGCCAGGGGGCTGCCGCTGGACGCGGTGCTGCGCGAGGCCGACATGGCCGCGGGCGACTTCGTGCGCTGGGCCAAGCAGACCATCGACCTCCTCGACCAGCTCTCGGTCGTCGCCGACGGCAAGGTGGGCCGTGCCGCCCGCACGGCGCTCGACTCCGTCCGCCGGGGCATCGTCGCCTACTCGACGGTCGCATGATCGCAGCGACTCCCGCGCCCCTCGGGCGCTCGGCACCTCTGTGGCTGGCGCTGATCCTCGCCGGACTCGGGGGAGCGGTCCTCGATCGGGGCTTCCCGGACACCGATCTCTGGCCGCTCGCGATCCTCGGCGCCGCGGCGATCCTGTTCGCTCTGGCCGGCCGGGGCTTCTGGAGCGGGGCCCTCGTCGGCCTCGTCGGCGGCGGCGTGTTCTGGGGCGTGCACATCGAGTGGCTGACGCTCTACCTCGGCCCGGTCCCGTGGCTCGCTCTCGCCGGCCTCCAGGCGATCTTCTTCGCCCTGTCGGCGGGGCTCATGGCGGTGCTGTCGACCCGCGGCCACCGGGTCTGGACCGGTCCCCTCGGACGCATGGTCGGCATCCCCGCCCTGCTGGCCGCTCTCTGGGCGGGACGCGAGACGATCACGAGCGTGTGGCCCTACGGCGGCTTCGCCTGGGGGCGGCTCGCTCTCTCGCAGTCGACGGGTCCGCTCGCCGACCTCGCGGCGTGGGTGGGCTTCACCGGGCTGAGCTTCGTGGTCGCCTTCCTCGCGGCCGTGCTCGCGCAGGCGGTGCGCGAGGTCGGCGTGCCCGCGAGCGCGCGGGTCGCGACGGCAGCCGGCTTCGCGATCGTCGCCCTCGTCTTCCCGGCGTGGCCGGCACCGACCGACGGCACCACGCGGATCGCCGCGATCCAGGGCGACTCCGACGCCGGGCTCTTCTCGGCGAGCTACCGGGGCCAGATCCTGGAGGATCACACCTCCGCCACCCTGCCGGTCCTCGACGAGGACGTCGACATGGTCGTCTGGCCGGAGAACGGGGTCGACATCGACCCCACCAGGAACGCGCAGTCCGCCGCCGTGCTCGACTACCTCAGCCGCACCATGGACGCGCCCTTCATCGTCGGGACCATCACGAATCCTGCCGAGGACGTCTTCTACAACAGCTCGCTCCTCTGGAAGGCGGGGGAGGGGGCGACGCAGGTCTACGACAAGGTGCACCCCGTGCCCTTCGCCGAGTACATGCCCGATCGGGCGTTCTGGCGGATGTTCGCGCCCGACCTCGTCGACCTGGTGAGCCGCGACTACTCGATCGGCACGAAGCCCAACGTCTTCGACATCGACGGGGTCCTGGCGGGGATCGCGATCTGCTTCGACATCTCGGACGACGCCCTGACCAACGCGATGATCGACGGCGACGCCGAGATCATCCTCGCGCAGACCAACAACGCCGACTTCGGCCGCACCGACGAGAGCGTGCAGCAGCTGGCCATCGCCCGGTTGCGGGCGATCGAGACGGGCCGCAGCGTGGTCAACATCTCGACGGTGGGGACGAGCGCCGTCATCGCGCCCGACGGCTCGACGCTCGACTCCCTGACATGGTTCGAGCCGGGTGCCATGGTGGACGAGGTCCCCCTCGCCTCCACCACGACCCCGGCCCTCGTGTGGTCCCGGAACCTCGGCTGGTACTTCCTCGCCGCAGGTCTCGCGGGCCTGGTCTCGTTCGTCCTGCGGACGCGCGATCCCCTGCCCCGGGACGCAGGTCGGCGCTAAGCGCCGATCTTGTGCTCGCCTCGACGGGCACGGAGGTAGGCGAGCCGCTCCTCGAGCAGCTCCTCCAGCTCCGCACGGGTCCGGCGCTCGAGCAGCATGTCCCAGTGGGTGCGGGGAGCCTTCTGCTCTCCGCGATCCACCACGACGGGCTTCGAGTCCACCAGAAGGGTGGCCTCGTGACCGCAGGAGCGGCACTCCCAGGTCTCCGGCGCTTCGGCGTCGGCCGAGAACACCATGTCGGTGTCGTGGCCGCAGTTGGTGCAGTGGTAGGTGTGCGTCGACCGCGGTGAGAAGACGACGCCTTCCTCGCTCTGCAGGCTCTGAGAGCCCAACCTCATTCCGCGCAAGCTTCGATCTGCCATTGTGTGGTCTCCTCTCGCTGTGCTCCGACAAGTGTCGACCGCGTACCTGGAGGTGGTCTTGCGGTCCGGTCCTTTGCCAGAGAACCTTCAGGTCGTCGGAGTAGTTCCGGTCTCCCGGGCGTGGAGGGCGTCGACGGCCGCGCGGGCGAGGTCGGTCCGGTCGGTGACCAGGCCGTCCACTCCGAGGGCGAGGAGCTGCCGCATCCGCTCCGGATCGTTGATGGTCCACAGGTGGATCTCGGCTCCGGAAGCGCGCAGACGGGCGAGGATCGGGGAAGCGGTGACGCGCAGACCGAGGGCGGACTCCGGGACCTGCAGCGCGTCGATCCCTGCGAGGGCGAGGCGGACGAGGAGCGGCGCTCTCAGGTGCGCACCGACGAGGGCCGCGAGGAACCGCGGCGCGGAGGCGGACGTGGCGACTCCGGGGAGCAGCCGGACCGCGGCGGCGCGACGCCGCTCCGAGAAGGAGGTGAGCAGGACGCGATCCGCTGCTGCGGAACGACCGACGGCGTCCACCGTGGGGACGACGGCCTCGCGCGCTTTCACGTCGATGTTGAACCGCGCCTGCGGCAGTCGGTGCAGCGCGTCCTCGAGACTCACCAGGCGCTCTCCTCCCGGCAGGACCACGCGCGCCAGATCCTCCCACCGCTCGTCGGCGATCCGGTGCACGGCGCCGCTGTCGTCGAGGACCTCCGGGTCGTGCACGAGCACCGCGATCCCGTCGACGGTGGCGCGCACGTCCGTCTCGAGCAGATCCGCCCCGGCGGCGATCGCGCGTTCGAAGGACTCGAGCGTGTTGCCGATCCGGTCGGGGCCGAAGCCGCGGTGGGCGATCACGCGCGGCCGCCGTCCCTCCAGGAACGGCGGCCGACGATCGATCACGCGCGTCGCTCTAGAGACCCGGGGCCGGGGGAGCGGCCGCGCTGTCCTGCGGGCGGTCGGCGCGCTGGGCGTTCTGGCCGAACGCGGTGCCGATGCCCTTGAGCGCCTCGGTCAGCTCGCTCGGCACGATCCAGAGCTTGTTCGCGGTGCCGTCGGCGATCTTCGGAAGCGTCTGCAGGTACTGGTAGGCGAGCAGCTCCTTGTCGGGTCGACCCTGGTGGATCGCCTCGAACACCGTCGTGATGGCCTTCGCCTCGCCCTCGGCACGGAGGACGGCGGCCTTGGCGTCACCCTCGGCGGCGAGGATCGCGGCCTGGCGGTGCCCCTCCGCGTTCAGGATCTGCGACTGCTTCGTGCCCTCCGCGGTGAGGATCACGGCGCGGCGGTCGCGCTCTGCGCGCATCTGCTTCTCCATGGAGTCCTGGATGGAGATCGGCGGGTCGATCGCCTTCAGCTCGACGCGTCCGACGCGGATGCCCCACTTGCCGGTGGCCTCGTCGAGCACGATGCGCAGCTGGCCGTTGATGTTGTCCCGGGAGGTCAGCGCCTCCTCGAGGTTCAGCCCGCCGACGACGTTGCGCAGGGTGGTGGTCGTGAGCTGCTCGACCGCACCGAGGTAGTTCGCGATCTCGTAGGTGGCGGCGCGGGCGTCGGTCACCTGGAAGTAGACCACCGTGTCGATGGAGACGACGAGGTTGTCCTCGGTGATCACCGGCTGCGGCGGGAACGAGACGACCTGCTCCCGCAGATCGACGGAGGGGCGGACCCGGTCGATGAACGGGATGACGAGGTTCAGACCGGGGAGCAGGGTGCGGTGGTACTTGCCGAGCCGTTCGACCACGCCGGCTGTCGCCTGCGGGACGATTCGGATCGCTTTGAAGAGGACGACGAGCGCGAGGACGACGATGACCGCGACGATCACCAGTGTCACTGCGGCGGAGGGATTCACGAGCGGCTCCTTTCGGCGGGGACGACGACAGCGGTCGCGCCGTCGATGGCGGTGACGACGACGCGTTCGCCGACACCGAGTGGACGCTCCTCGACGAGGGGGGACAGTCGTGCCGTCCACGTCTCGCCGTTCACGAGCTTCACCTGATCAGGACCGGGGCCGGCGACCACGACACTCCCGCCGAGGCCGAGCAGGGCGTCGGCACCGGTCGGCGCGGGATCGCCTCCACGGGCGAGCAGGCGGAGCAGCGGAGGCCGGACCGTGAGCAGGAGCAGCACGGCGAGGACGGCCGCGACGGGCACCTGCACCCAGAAGGGCGCGCCGAGCAGCCCGGCGACGAGGCCGCCGATGCTTCCGACGGCGAGCATCAGGAAGGTGAACTCGAGGGTGAGCGTCTCGACGACCACGAAGATCAGGATCAGCGCGAGCCAGAGGATCCACGCGTACTGCATCAGAGCGTCCATGCCGGGTGCTCCTTCCCCTCGACGAGCGGTCCCACGCTAACAAGAGCGCCGGAGAACGGGCTGGGAGGGGGAGAGGCCGAGTGAAGGGCCCGTTCGGTAGGATCGCCTGTCGGGGCTCCGGCCCGACATCGTGCCCGCTCCGGTCTTCGCGCCGGCGTCCTGGAGGAACTCCTCGTGCCCAACCCCCTCGCTCCCGGCTCGCTCGACGGCAAGCGCGTCCTCGTCACCGGGTCGTCCCGTGGCATCGGCGCCGACACGGTCCGCTACTTCGCCGAGGCCGGTGCCCGCGTCGTCGTGAACTACCGCTCGAAGGCCCCCCGCGCGAACAAGCTCGTCGACCAGATCGTCGCAGCCGGAGGATCCGCGTTCGCCGTCGGCGCGGACCTCACGGACGAGCAGTCCCGTGCGGAGCTGTTCGCCCGCATCCGCGAGGAGCTCGGCGGTCTCGACGTGCTCGTGCTGAACGCGTCCGGCGGAATGGAGAGCAACATGGGGGAGGACTACGCCATGGTCCTCAACCGCGACTCGCAGGTCGCCGTGCTGGAGGCGGCGCTGCCGCTGCTGGGCGAGGGGTCCCGCGTCGTCTTCGTGACCAGCCACCAGGCCCACTTCATCCGCTCGACGCCGACCATGCCCGAGTACGAGCCCGTCGCCCTGTCCAAGCGCGCCGGCGAGGACGCTCTGCGCGACCGGATCCCCGAGCTCGCGGAGCGCGGGATCGACTTCGTCGTCGTCTCGGGGGACATGATCGAGGGCACGATCACGGCCACCCTTCTGGAGCGCTCGAACCCGGGAGCCATCAGCTCGCGCCGTGAATCGGCGGGGAAGCTCTACAACGTGAGCGAGTTCGCGGCCGAGGTCGCCTCGGCGGCCGTCGACCCGATCCCGACGGAGAACACCCGGCTCGTGGGCGACACCTCGGACTTCATCGGGGCGTGACCGCCGGGCTCATCAGCTGATTCCCAGCTTCGGGGTCCGCGCTGAGTCCTCGGCGGACCACTTCGGCGCTGTCCCGATGGGCCTCGTCGTCGGCACCGCGCGCGATCCCTCGCGTCCTCAACGGGAGCGGACCGCTCGACGGGCGGCGCGCACGCTTCTTCCGTGGATCGCGGCGTCGACCATCGATCCCGCGGTCGGCATCCTGCGTCCCGGCAAGTCCGCGGGAAAGGTGCAGCGTGAGTGACGCTCACCCGCTTCCCCGATATCCGATAATGCACATTATGTCAGTTCGCGGGTCCGTGTCGGCGACGGCGCTTCCTGTTTTTGGACTGTCACAACCGATCTGACCGCGACCGGCGTCGCTTGATCACAGCGACGTAGTGCCCGTGCGGGACGCATCCTCGCCGATTGTTTCGGTCGGCGTTGTTGGTAGGGGTTTTCCGGTGATGAAGTCGGTCTGCGGTTCCCCTCGTTTTGCTCGAGCGATGTTCTCGCTCATGTGAGCGATCCGCGCTTCCCAGTCGCCTCCATCGGACACTCCGCCGGACAGCACCAGATTACGTTCTCGAACAAGATCGTTCGCCGCATCGATGACAGCCGCGTTGTCACCCCAGCAGCGGTCGAGGACCCAGCCGGTCACTTCCTCCATCGCCACCAAATACGGACTCAGAAGCGGGGACACCCGCAGGCGCATCAAGCGGCGGTCGTTCACGCTGGAAGGAATCGGTGTCCAGGGAGGCACCCCATGCTCGCTCATCCCCCCAGTATCGAGACCACCACCGACACGAGTTCATTGAATCCTCTGCATCGACGGTTGCCGACTGTGGCTGCAGGCGTTCGATGGCGCTGAAGCTGACAGCCGTCGAGCCCCAGGCCATCAACGGATCGCGCCCGCGACCCCGCCGTCCAGTGCTCCGACCCCTGCGACAGCGCAGGGCGCGCAGTTGACACGTGATAAGCATCGTGATTCACTCCGTTATCACGTGGTAAGTCGCTGCGCGCAAGATCTGTTTCCGGCACCCCGAGGCCGGATGACGAAGGAGTCATGATGTCGGACAACCCCCTCGCGTTAGGCGCGCCCGGCGCGTCGCCCTCACCGGCCCAGCAGGCTCCCGAAGCGGAGTCGCACCGCCGGGCCGACGCAGTCGGAATCGCTGCTGGACTGGGCGATGGGACAACCTTCCCGATCACCGCTACACCGACAGCAGCCGAGGCCGGCGCTGGGAGTGAGCGCGGTGTCGTCGAAGAGGACGACCGACCTCGAGTGTCCCGGCGGTACATCACGTTCCTGCTCCTGGCGCTCTTCGGCGCGAACCTCGCGTTCGTCACGCCGATCGCCATTTCCCTCGCGATCCAGGTGCAGAACCTCGCGCCGGAGAACGTCGAGTACCTCGGGCTAGTCCTCGGTCTCGCCGCGGGAAGCGGCGTCCTCCTCGCTCCCCTGTTTGGAGTGCTGAGTGACCGCACTCGCTCGCGTCTCGGCCGACGTCGTCCCTGGATGATCATCGGCCTCATCGTCGGTCTTCTCGGCCTCACCGTCCTCGCACTCGCACCGAACATCGTCGTCCTGGCGATCGGCTGGATCATCTCCACGCTCGGATGGGGCCAGGTCATCGGCGGCCTGCAGAACTCCCAGGCGGATCGCCTCCCTGCCTCCCAGCGCGGCAAGGTCGCTGGGCTCACCGGAGTCATCGGGCAGGTCGCGCCCGTGGTCGGTGCGGTCGCCGGCGGAGGACTGGCATCGAACTCCTTCCTCCTCTTCCTCGTTCCTGGTGTCGTCGGCGTCGTGCTCGTGCTGCTGTTCCTGCTCTTCGTCAACGAAGCCGACTCGCGCGGGATGGTCCACGAGGACAGGCTCGACGTGCGCGGGATGCTGGGCAAGTACGTGTTCCAGCCCAAGCGCTACCCCGACTTCTCCTGGAACTTCGTCGGACGCTTCTTCTTCTTCTTCGGCCTCACCCTGAACTCGACCTTCACCGCCTTCTTCATCGGCTCCAAGCTCGGTCTCCCCGTCGATCAGATCGGCGGAACGATCGCACTTCTCGGCCTGCTCGGCATCGTCGGCACCATGGGCGGTGCGATCGGCGGTGGCTTCCTCTCCGACAAGCTGCGGCGCAGACGCCTGTTCGTGATGACCGGCGGCGTGATCTTCAGCGCCGGCGCGGTGATCGTCGCCTTCGCTCCCAGCCTCGAGGTCATCATCATCGGCTCCGTGCTCAGCAACCTCGGCATCGGCGTCTTCTCCGCGGTCGACCAGGCCCTCGTCCTCGACGTCCTCCCCGAACGCAACACCCAGGCTGCTCGGTTCAACGCCCTGAACAGCTTCTCCTTCACGCTCCCCCAGGCGCTCGCCCCCCTCATCGCTCCGGCATTCCTCCTCATCGGTGCTGCAGCGGACGGGGACAAGAACTACACGCCGCTCTACCTCGCCTCCGCTGTATTCACGATCGTCGGAGGACTCGTGGTCCTCGCGAAGGTGAAGGCCGTGCGATGACCTCGAGCACCACCTCCGCCACCCCGCCCAGCGCAGAAAGGCCCCTGATGACCTCGGACCTCCCCTACCGGAACTCCGACCTCCCCACCGCCGAGCGCGTCGAGGATCTCCTCTCCCGCATGACGATCCAGGAGAAAGCGGGGCAACTCACCCAGTACTTCCTCTTCGATGTCGGTGAGCTCCCCGACGACTTCGATATCGACTCTCTACCCGAGGAGCACCAGGTCTTCGTCCGGCAGCCGCGCATCGTCCTGGCCGCAGCGAAGAACGGCGGAGTCGGCTCTCTGCTGTTCATCAAGGACCCCGCCGTGGCCAACCGGTACCAGCGGGAAGTCGTCGAGAACAGCCGGCACGGCATCCCCCTCCTCTTCGGATTCGACGTCATCCACGGCCTGCGCACCGTCCTCCCCGTCCCGATCGCTCTCGCCGCCACCTGGGACCCTGCCATCGTCGAAGCCGGACAGCGCATCGCCGCCCGCGAGGCCCGAGCCTCAGGCATCCACTGGTCCTTCGCGCCCATGATCGACATCGCGCGCGACCCCCGCTGGGGCCGCATCGTCGAAGGAGCCGGAGAGGACCCGCACCTCGGATCGGCCGTCGCCGCAGCCCAGGTCCGCGGCTTCCAGGGCGACCTTGGACCGAGCAGCGTCCTCGCCGGCCCCAAGCATTTCGCCGGCTACGGCGCCGCACGTGGCGGCCGTGATTACGAGGACGCCGAGATCTCGGAGTCCGAGCTGCACAACGTCTACCTCCCGCCCTTCAAGGCAGCCATCGACGCAGGCGCCGCGAACATCATGAGCGCCTACATGGACCTCAACGGAGTCCCCGCCAGCGGAAACCGGCGACTCCTCACGGAGCTGCTCCGCGACGAGCTCGGATTCGACGGCTTCGTCGTCTCCGACGCCAACGCCGTCAAATCGATGGAGACGCAGCACTTCGCCGCCGACCCCACCGACGCCGCCGCCCGCGCCATTCGCGCCGGCAACGACATGGAGATGGCCATGTCCGAGCCCGCGTTCGACAACCTGCCGGCCGCCATCGAACGCGGACTCCTCGACGAGGAGCAGCTCGACACCTCCGTGCGTCGAGTCCTCACCGCGAAGTTCGCACTCGGCCTCTTCGAGAACCCCTACGCCGACGCCGAATCCGCCGAAACGGTCCTCACGGACCCGGCTCACCGGCAGGTTGCCCGCACAGCAGCTGAACGCGCCATTGTCCTGCTCAAGAACGACGGCGCACTCCCCCTCGCCGACGACCGCGGAACGATCGCCGTCATCGGCCGCCTCTCAGACAGCAAGCGAGACACGCTCGGGCCGTGGGTCTTCGGTCACCACACCGAGGACACCGTCACCCTCCTCGAGGGACTGCGATCTCGCGCCGTGGACTCCGCCGCAATCACTTACGCGCCCGGCGTCGGAATCCCTGACCGCCTCTTCCCGTCCCCCTTTGATCGGCAGGACCCCGATCCCGGCGAGAACCCGTGGGCGTCCGTCGACGACGAGCAGGAGCTCACGCGAGCAGTGGAGACCGCCGCGGCAGCCGACGTCGCGATCGTCGTTGTCGGAGAGCGGCAAAACCAGATCGGGGAACTCGCATCCCGATCCACTCTCGACCTTCCCGGCCGCCAGCTCGAAATGGTCCAGCAGATCATCGCCACCGGTACGCCCGTCGTCGTGGTCGTCATGTCGGGTCGTCCGCTCGACCTCCGTTGGATCGACGCACACGCCGCAGCGGTCCTGCAGGTCTGGTACCCGGGCACCCAGGGTGGAGACGCCGTCGCCGCCGCTGTCTTCGGCGACGTGTCACCCGCGGGGCGTCTCCCCTTCAGCTGGCCGCGTCACGTCGGCCAGGTGCCGATGATCTACTCCCACAACCGCACCTTCTCCCCCGAGAACAGCGGAACCCGGTACTGGGACGAGGAATCCACGCCGCTCTACCCGTTCGGGTTCGGTCTGAGCTACGCGACCTTCGAATACTCCAACCTACGAGTTGAGAAGACGAGTCGGTCCGCCGACGAGTTCGTCACGGTCTCCGTTGACGTCGCGAACACCTCCGATCGTGACGGTGACGACGTGGTGCAGCTTTACCTGCACCAGCGCTACGGCACCTCCTCTCGCCCGGTCCGTGAGCTGAAAGGCTTCGAGCGCGTGCATGTCGCCCGCGGAGACGTCCGCACGGTCCGCTTCGAGCTCGGACCCGACCAGCTTCGCTACTGGAGCGCAGCCACCGGCTCGTGGGTGCAAGACGACACGGTTTTCGACGTGTGGGTGGGCGGAGCCTCGACCGCGACGCTGACAACGACGTTCGAGTCATCGCTGTAGAAGTAGGCGAAGAGCAGTGGGCGGCACTCCGTGAAGGAGTGCCGCCCACTGCTCTTCGCCCTTCTCCCACCTGCTGGTGTTTGTGCGCGACCGACTCACCCGTCGGCTACTGCACCGACCAGCCGCCGTCTGAGGCGAGGACGACGCCGTTGACGTTCGCGGAGTCGTCGCTGAGCAGCCAGGTGATCGACGCGGCCATCGTGTCGGCCTCGACCACCGGCGGGATGAGGGTGAAGAACGGCGCGAGGCGCTTGCGCGCGAAGTCGCTCGACATCGTCCCTTCGATCCCCGTGGCGGTGGGGCCGGGAGCGACAGCGTTGGTACGGATACCGGAGGGACCGTAGAGGAAAGCCGAGCTCTTCGTGATGCCCACGACCGCGTGCTTGGACGCTGTGTAGGCGGTGCCGGCCGCGTTACCGCGCAGCGACGCCTCCGACGCCACGTTCACGATCGCCCCGCGACCGGCCTCGAGCATCGCCGGCAGCACCGCGCGGCTGAGCGCGAACGTGCCGTCGACGTTCACTGAGAACACGCGACTCCAGAGGGCGTCCTCCGTCTCGTGTAGCGGCGTCATGCCGTCCATGATTCCGGCGATGTTCGCCAGCGCATCGATCTGCGCGCCGGCCGCGGCGACGATCGACGCGACCCCCTCAGCCGACGTGATGTCGGCGGCGACGGCGACGACGGAGCCTTCCGGGGAGGCGGCAGCGAGGGCTTCGATGCCGGTCGGTACGACATCGACGGCGATCACTCGTCCGCCCTCGCGGAGGATGCGGCGGGCCGTTGCACGTCCGATGCCGGATCCTGCGCCCGTGACGATCACGGTCTTCCCGGTGAAGCGCCCGACTGCGCTCTCCGGCGCGTCGTCGGTCTCCTCCCGCGGGATCACCCCGCCGTTCGCCTGCTCCACCATGGCGTTCACGAGTTCCTGCGGGAAAGCGTCACCGCCCATCTCGACCATGGCGCGCAGGCTCAGGTGCCGAGCGGGCTGCAACGACTCCTCGGAGTGGCCGGCGTGGGTGAGCAGTTCCCGCAGGATGCGGCCGCCGACCGGGTCGTCGAGCCACTGCTGCAGCGTGTTCTTCGAGGTGAGGGTCATCTCTGTTCTCCAGAAAGGGTGTCTCTGTTCTCCAGAAAGGGTGTCGTGGTGATTGTGGAAGATCCCCGCAGTCATAAACCTCGCCTGGAAGGTCCGGTGAGACTGCGGTCGACGGTGTGGTGTGCGGATGAGTGTCAGGCCGAGCGGGATGTTGAGGACTCGAGCAGCCGTGCTACCCAGGAGTCCCGGGCGGCGGCCGCCAGCTCTGCAAGTGGTGTTCCGTGCATCAGTGCTTCCCAGCCGTGGGTCATGCCGGGCCAGACGTGCAGCTCCGCGTCGCCGCCGTCGCGCCACAGTGATGACGCGTAACTCACCACCTCGTCGCGGAACACCTCCGCGCTGCCGACGTCGAGGTAGGTGGGCGGGAGGCCGGTAAGGTCCGTCGCCCGGGCAGGGGCGGCGTAGGCGGAGACATCGTCGGTTCCGCGACGGCCGCCCAGGAGGGATTTCCAGCCGACGGAGTTGCTGCCGCGATCCCACAGCCCGATCCCGTCGAATTGGCGGGTGGAGACTGTGGCGTCGCGGTCGTCGATCATCGGGCACAGCAGAAGCTGACCCAGGAGAACCGGTCCGCGTCGGTCTCGGGCGAGGAGCGCCACTCCTGCGGCAAGGCCTCCGCCGGCGCTGGCGCCCGCGATCAGGATCCGGCCCTGATCGATTCCAATGTCGTCTGCGTTCGCTGCGATCCACAGCAGCGCGGCATAGCAGTCCTCGACCGGAGTCGGGTCGGGATGTTCCGGCGCGAGCCTGTACTCGACGGTGGCGACGACGGCGTCGTGCTCGAGCACCCATCCGGCGACGAGGGAGATGCCGGTCATCCGGTCTCCCATCACCATCCCGCCGCCGTGGATGTGCAGGATGCCGGGTCCTGCGCCGGCATGGTTCTTGCGCCGGAGCACCGTGAGGGCGAGCTGCGTGCCGTCTGCGCTCGGGAGGGTGTATTCGCGCTGCTCGAGATCCAGGGCGCTGATGTCTTCGGGCACGCTGTATCCGCGCATCGTCGGGATCGACTCGGAAGTGAGTGGCGCGAAGATCGGAAGATCCGCGAGAGCGTTCAGTCCGGCTTGAACCCGCGGGTCGAACGGTGGCCGCGGGATCGAGCGGGCGTTGCTGTCCTCAGTGACGTGCATGGCTCCTCTTTACTGATGGGGTGTGCGGAAGTGGGGCGCTTACGCGCGCATGCTGGTTCCACCGTCGACGCTGAGGATCTGCCCGGTCGTCCATTCGGAGAGGTCCGACATGAGGAAGGCGACGGTGGCGCCGATGTCGTCCGGTTCGCCGAGACGGTGCGACGGAGTACCGCCGAGGATCTGCTCACGGAACTCTTCCGGGAGGTTGTTCTTGGTCTGCTCGGTGAGGACCATGCCGGGCGCGATGCCGTTCGAGCGGATGCCCTGCTTGCCATAGGCGCGAGAGACGTGACGGGTGAGGGCGCCGATTCCAGCCTTGGTGACGGAGTAGGCGACTTTGTCGGCCATGCCGGCGTAGACCGCTCCGGAGAGGGTGTTCACGACGGAGCCGCCGCCGCCCGCGATCATGTGCGGCAGTGCCGCGCGGAGGGTTCGCAGGTAGCCGGTGAGGTTGATGTCCAGGCTGCGGTTCCACGCCTCCAACTCGATGTCGATGACGGTGGTGTCGCGTGCGACTTCGTCGGGGGCGATGTTCGCGGCGACGTTGAAGAGTCCGTCGATGCGGCCGTATTCGCTGATCGCGAGGTCGATGAGTGCTGCGACGTCGGCGTCGTCCGCGATGTCCACCCGCAGGGCGTTCCCGCGGCCGCCGGCGGTCGTTGCGGCTTCCACGGCGCGTTCCGCGGCGCGGACGTCGATGTCGCCGATGACGACGGTGGCGCCGCTCGCGCCGAGGTAGCGCGCTGCGCTGGTGGCGATGCCGCCGGCTCCGGCGAAGACGATGACCTTGTCGGTGAGGCCTTCCATGGCTGACTCCTACTTCTCGTGGTGCGGGCGACGGGTGGTCGTCCGGATGCAGAACGGGGTGACGCGGTTCACGATGCGTCCAAGTGCGCGCCGCCGGTGCGGGCGACCTCTCCCAGCCACGCCAGGCTGGGCTTGGGGGTTCGGGTGAAGGTGGTGCGGTCGACGGCGATGAGGCCGAAGGTGGGTTCCCAGTGGCCCCACTCGAAGTTGTCCAGCGCGGTCCAGTGCAGGTACCCGCGCACGTCGATGCCGTCATCGATGGCGGCGAAGAGGTGCTGCAGCGCCTCGGTCGTGTAGGCGATGCGTCGCGTGTCGTCGTCGGTGGCGATGCCGTTCTCCGTGATGAGGATCGGCACTCCCCCGGTGATGTCCCACGCGTGGCGGACCGCGATGCCGAGCGCGTCGGGACGGTACGCGGTGCCGACGAGGGTGTTGTCCGGGTGCGGCGGGTGCGGGACGAGCCCGTCCTCGTTGACCTCCTGCGTGGAGTAGGCCTGGACGCCGAGGAAGTCGTCCCCGCGGGAGGCCTCGAGGAACACGTCCTCCCGGGCGTACCGTTCCGAGCGGAGTCGTTCCTCGGAGGCGGGGTCGGCGGCGGAAAGTGCGAGGCCTGCGATGGTCCAGCCGACCTTGGCGTTCGTGCGTTCTCGCACGATTGCGCGGGCGGCGTGGTGCGCGTCGATAAGGCGTCGGGTGCCCTCGGGAAGCGGAAGCGGGAGCGTGAATCCGCCTTCGGGCTGAACGGTGGGTGTGTCCATCGCCGGGATGGAATCGCTGTTGATGGAGCCGGCCATCAGCATCATGAACGCGAACATGTTCGGTTCGTTGATGGTGCAGACCCACTCGACGCCGTCGAGGATGTCGCAGACCCGCGAGATGTAGGCGGCGAAGCGTTCCAGGGCGGTGTCACCCAGCCATCCGCCTTCCTCGATGAACCAGCGGGGGCTGGAGAAGTGGTGCAGGGTGACGATGGGGGTCAGCCCGAGGTGGAGAGCGGTATCGATCATCCGGCGGTAGTGCGCGAGCTCGGCGAGGGAGAACTGGCCCGGGAGGGGTTCCACGCGCGCCCATTCGACGCCGAAGCGGTAGGCGGTGAGTCCAGCTTCTGCGAGCAGTCGCATGTCCTCTTCGTAGCGGTGGTAGCTGTCGACGGCGTCGCCACTGGGCGCGAACATCGGCAAGCGCTGTTCGTAGACCCACCAGTCGCTGTTGTCGTTGTTTCCTTCGATCTGGTGGGGGGCGCTCGATGCTCCCCAGAGGAACGAGTCGGGCTGTGTGGTCATCGGAAGTCCTTCGTCGGGGTGGCAGTTGTGAGGAGCGGTGCGTCAGCGTGAGACGTGGCCGCCGGGACGGTGCTGGTGGGCGCGATGCTCGTACCGGTCCCGCGGCGAAGCGGCGGCGGCGCAGGAGACGGAGCCGGTCGGGACGTTCTCGAGCCTGGGTACAGAGCGGCGGGCGCTCAGCCCTGGGGGGCGGTCGTGTAGGTGAACGACTGGAGCAGCGTCTGGCCGATGAGTGGCTCTACGCCAATGACTCGTCCGGTGAAGCCGCCCGCGACCTCGGTGGAGAGGTAGCGGCCGTCGAATTCGCCGAAGACGTGCTCGCCGGTCGAGTCGGACGCGGCGAGCTCGATGAGGTCGGGTTCCATTGAGACACCGTGAGGAAGGACCTGGGGCGGCTTCGCGCTGATGCGCAGAGCAGGCGTATCGCCTGCCGCGGGTGTCCAGCGGCCGACGAGGTGCTCGAACGGGCCGATGGTGACCGTGGCGGTGACGATTTCCCCGTCGTAGAGCAGCCCGTACCAGTGCCGGTCGTCCAGGCGCAGCGAGAACCGGGCGGTGCCGTCCTCGACCCAGAGGCGGGTGGTCGCGGTCCACACGTCGTCGGTGGTGCGGGTGCACAGCAGTGCACGGCCCTGGTCCGGGTCGGCCTCGAGGAGGAGACCTCCGTCTTCGGTGGGGCGGCTGAAGGAGGAGGGGAAGCGTCCGACTCCGAGCCAGCGCTGATCGAGCACTTCGCTGTCGAACCGATCCTCGAACGAGCGGTCGATGGCGGGGACGGTGAAGCGGTCCTCGTCGAAGACGGGCCATCCGTTCACCCAGTCGATGCCCGCGAGGAAGGTTTCGCGGCCGTTGACGTGGAAGCCCGGGGTCTGGCCGCGAGGGCGGACTCCGAGGTGCACGGCGGCCCAGCTTCCGTCGGGAAGCTCCACGAGGTCGGCGTGACCGACGTTCTGCACGGGGTGGGGCAGGCTGCGATGGCTGAGGATCGGGTTCACGGGGGCCGGCTCGTACGGGCCGTCGATGGTTTGGGCTCGGGCGATGGTGACCGTGTGTCCGCGTTCTGTGCCTCCCTCGGCGAGCAGGAGGTACCACCAGTCGTCTTTGCGGTAGAGGTGCGGGCCTTCGGGGAAGGAGAGACCGCTTCCTTCCCAGAGCTGGCGAGGCGGGGCGAGGAGGGTGCCGGTGCTCGTGTCCACGGGAGCGGATTGGATGCCGGGGTTCTCGGAGTCGAGGGAGCACCAGGTGACGTGGGCGGTCCCGTCCTCGTCCCAGACGATGTCGGGGTCGATTCCGATCGCTTCGGGGATGTGGACCGGCTCGGACCAGGGGCCGGCTGGGTCTTCTGCGTGGAGGAGGAAGTGGCCGCGCCCGAGAGGGATGTCGTTGACGTTGGTGCCGATGAGCCAGAACTGGCCGTCGTGGTGGCGGAGGGTGGGGGCGAAGATGCCGGCGCTTCCGTAGCCGCGATGCTCGGCGATCTGCTCGGGTCGGGTGAGTGCGTTGCCGATCTGGGTCCAGGTGGTGAGGTCGGTGCTGCGATGCACCGGGATGCCGGGGAGGTATTCGAAGCTGGAGGTCGCGAGGTAGTAGGTGTCGTCGACGCGGCAGATGGTCGGGTCGGGGAAGAATCCGGGGATGATCGGATCGGTGGTCATGACTGCTCCTTTGTGCCGAGCACTGCAGTGCCGGCGTGCTCGGGCGGGAGGTCGGTGAGCGCCTCCACGGTGATGGTCGCGCTGCCGTGCTGATCAGAGGCGACGCTGAGGGTGATGAGGCCGGGTTCACCGGTTCCGCGGAGGATGGCGAGGGCTCGGCCGCGGTAGGTGCTGTGCTCGTCGTCGACGAAGCTCTCGCGTGTGGACGGGGCCGCGCTGGCCAGGCTGATCAGCGAGGCCGGTCCTGTGACGGTGACGCGGACGCGATCTTCAGCGACGGTGTCGACGGTGCCGTCGTGGTCGGCGAGCTCGATCCACGCGAAGCACAGGTCGTCGGCTCCGGTGATCTGCGTCGACTCGGGCCGGAGGGTGAGCTGGGGTGCTGCGGCGGAGCGGAGTGTGCTGCGTCCGATCTCCGCGCCGTTCCGGTAGGCGATCGCGGTCAGCTCGCCCGGCTCGTACGGTGTGCTGAATTTTGTGAGGAACCCGGTCTTGGCACCGCTGCGGCGCCGACCGAGGGATCGGCCGTTCAGCTGCAGCTCGACCGTGTCGCCCGCGGAGTACACCTCGATCTCTGCTCTTCCGGTCAGGTCGCCCCAGGACCAGGAGGACACGGCGTCGGTGAAGAGCCATGGTGTCTTGTTGGGGCGTTGACCGGTGCGGTCGAGGGGGCGGACGGCGATGCCGGGGCGATCGGTGATCCCCCAGACCGCTTGGATCAGGTGGACGGGCGCTCCGGGTTGTCCGGTGATGTCGAAGACTCCGCAGCCGGCGAGGATGCCGGGGTGCGGTTTGGCGATGCCTCCGGGGTCGGAGCCGTAGCTCCAGTAGCCCAGTCCGACCTCGCCGAGGTAGTCCCATCCGGTCCAGCTGAAGTCGCCGATCATTCCGGGGATCGAGGTGACGCGCTTCCAGATCGCAGGGAGGTCGCCGACCATGGATTCGGTGCCGAGGATGACCCGGTCGGGGGTGCGTCGACGGGCGCCCTTGTACCCGGCGTAGCCGTAGTTGTAGCCGGCGATGTCGACGACGTCGAATACGTCCCGGGTCGCCCGGTCGGCGGCGGGGAGCATGGAGGCGAGGACCATCAGGCGCCCCATCTTCGCGGTCAGCTGATTAGCGACCGTGCTGGTCGCGGGTGAGCGTTCCGGAGGCCCGCCCTCACTGGCGTCTTTGGCTTTCGCTGCCATCATCGCCAGCAGCGGGTTGACGGCGATGGTCGTCGGCCGAGTCGGGTCGAGCTGCTGGAAGCGCCGGTGGATTTCCTGCGCGGTCTTCACACCTGCCGGGGTCGCCGATTCGGCGATCTCGTTGCCGATGGAGTACAGGATGACGCAGGGCCGATTGCGGTCTTCCGCGATCATCGCGGCGACGTCATCGGGCCACTCCTCGTAAAAGCGCGGCGACTCGTCGTGCGGTGTCTTCTTGCGGAACCAGATGTCACTGAGCTCGTCCATGACGTAGAGCCCGATCTCGTCGCAGGCGTCGAGGAACGCCCGGGAGAGAGGGTTGTGGGCGCTTCGGATCGCGTTGAACCCGGCGTCCTTCAGCAGCCGTGCTCGACGTGTCTCGGCGGCGTCGAAGGTCGCGGCTCCGAGTGGGCCGTTGTCGTGATGGACGGCGGTTCCGCGCAGCAGCACCCGCTGTCCGTTGATGCGGAGCCCGTGCTGCGCGTCGACCTCGATCGTCCGCAGTCCCGTGCGGACGGTGCGTTCGTCCTCGATTCCGCCATCGAGTGCGATCAGGCGAGTGCGCACCGTGTACAGGTGCGGATGCTCGGCGGACCACGGTCGGGCCGAAGGCACGTGCAGTTCCAGATCGACGCTCGCGCCCTCGACCGGGTGCGAGGTGCGGGCGAGGATCCGACCGTCGTCCTCGAGCTCTACCTCGACCGAGGCGAGATCGACGTGATCCCCCTGAATGGCGATGTGGACATCGACGACGGCGGCGGAGGGGGCTGTTGCTCCGATGCTTCGCGTGTGGACTCGGACGCCGTCCGACGCGATCCGGGTCACAGCGACGCTGGTCAGCCAGACGGGTCGGTAGATGCCCGATCCCGTGTACCAGCGGCTGTTGGGTGTCTTGGAGTTGTCGACGCTCACCTCGATGAGCACCTGCTCGTCGGGGGTCAGGTCCTTCAGGGGAAGGGTGAACTTCCGGTAGGGGCTGTTGTTGCGGCCGATCTCGGTGCCGTTGACGGACACGATGGCGGCGCCGTAGACGCCTTCGAAGCTGAGCGAGTACTCGAGCGCGTCCGCGTCGCTGGGGACGCTCCAGGTCTTCCGGTAGAGGTAGGTGCCGCCGGGGAAGAACCCGCCGTGGTTTCCGGTGCCGCCGGTCTCGGTGCGGGGCTCCGCGATCATCGCGTCGTGAGGGAGGCGGACAGGGGCGCCGGTGGTGTCCCCGCTGCGGTGGAAGGTCCAGCCGTCGGTGAAGAGGGTGGTGGTCATGGTGCTGCTCCAGGTCGAGGGTCAGGCGTGATCGCGGTGTCGACCTAGCGGACGCCCTTGACCTTCCACTGGACGATGACACCGGCGACGATCGTGAATCCTGCGGCGACGAGGAAGAGGAGGCCGTAGTTCTTCTCGTCGCCGCTCACGCCGATGAGGATGAGAGGTGCGGCGAGCAGGGGGGCCATGGCCTGCGCGATCGAGGTCGAGTAGCCGTTGATGCCGAGGAAGCGTCCGGCGTTGGTGTCCCTCTCGGGCAGCACGTTGAGCACAAGCGCTTGGTCGACGGAGGAGAAGACGCCTAGCGCGAGTCCGGTGAGGCACGAGCCGGTGAGGAGGATCGCGAGATCGCTGCCGCCCAGGGCCAGGATGACGGCGCCGATCGTGTAGACGATGCCCGAGCCCAGCACGAAGATCCTGCGGCGCTTGAGCTTGTCGGAGAGGAAGCCTCCCAGAAGAGCTCCGGCGCCGGTGACGACGATGCTGACCAGCGACAGGCCGACGATGATGCCGCCGATGTCGGCGACCTGCCCTCCCGCGCTGAGTCGGGACGCGAAGAACAGGGAGGTGAACGTCGAGGAGAACGTGACGCCCGTCATGAACAGCAGGCGGGCGAGCCAGTTCCAGGCGAAGTCCGGGTAGCGGCGTGGATTGAAGACGAGGCTGCCGAACACCTTGCCCACGGTGAGGTGGTCCTCGAAGACGGCGTCTCGCGTGTCGCGCTCGCGGATGAAGACGACCCAGGCGAGAAGCGCCAGCAGTCCGACGGCGCCCGGGACGAGGAAGACGAGGAAGTTGTTGCCGATGAAGGCGCTGGCGATCCCGACGCCGGCGACCGGAGCGACCATCTGGACGAACCCGGTCAGCCCGGCGACGCGGCCGTACTGCGACTCGGGCAGACGGTCCGCCTGGGACTGGATCAGCGAGTTCATGCTGCTGCTCCACCCGGCGGAGGTGATGGTCCATCCGATGAGCAGGACCGGGATGCTCGGCGCCTGCGCGATGATCACCAGTCCGACGAAGCCGAGGAGAGCTGACCCGATCGCGAAGGGGCGACGGCGTCCGAAGCGGGATCGGGTGCGGTCGCTCCAGATGCCCACGAGGGGACCGGTGATGGTCGTCACGATCGCTGCGATGCCGATGACGTAGCCGAGCACTTCGACGTTCGATGGGGCGAGCTCCTGAATGCGGAGAGAGAGGGAGAGCCCGATCGGCGCGACCAGAGCGACGTACGCGCCGAACATCGCGAGAAGCAGGAATGAGATGTACTTCCGCGGAACGGGAGTCCGGATAGTGCCGGTGGGCGTGCTCTCGGCCTGCGTGTCCGCGGCGAGAGCCTGCTGGGCCGGCGAGGTCGACGCGCCTGGTGCGGCCGACGCGAGGGGGTTGTCCGACATCATGACTCCTTCGTCATCCGGCTCGGGCGCCGGAACAGATCTCCGAGGTGGCGTTTACCACGTGATAACGGAGTGAAGCACGATGTTTATCACGTGTCAACAGCACGATGTTGTGGTTAGACTCGCCACCAACGACGGGAGCATCGATGGCTGTGACGAGTGCGGACGTAGCGCGACGCGCTGGTCTCTCGCGAGCAACGGTGAGTCAGGTCCTGAACGGCTACACCGACCGTTTCGCGGCCGACACGACGGAACGGGTGCTCCGCGCCGCCAAAGAACTCGACTACGAGCCCTCCGCCGTCGGCCGAATGCTCCGGACGGGCTCCAGCAACTTCGTCATCGCGCTCATCCCCAACACGACCTTCGGCGGCAATCTCCAGGACATCTTTGACACCGTCACCGCCCTCCTGGCGGATCACGGACTGAGCCTCGTCCTGCACCTCTCCACGCAGTCCCCCGGCGCACTCGATCGGATCCTGAGCGGCATCCGACCGCGCGCCGTCCTCTCCCTCCAGCCCTTCACCCCCGACGAGCGCCGCATCCTCGCAGAAAGGAAAGTCCCGGCCTTCGATCCAACGATCGATGGCGACACGAACTATGACATCGGACTGCTACAGGCCGAGTACCTCATCGGTCGGGGCTACCAGAGGCTCGCTTTCGCGCATCTGCACGATCAACGCTCCGACCCCTACGGCTCCGGGCGCGAGAGAGCAGTCACCGACGCGTGCGCCGCAGCCGGCCTACCCGCGCCCGAGAGCCTCGGAGTCGCCATCGATCAGCCGTCCGCGGACGCCGCTCTCGCAACGCTTCAACCCGGAACCGGCGTGATCTGCTACAACGACGACGTCGCCATCGCGTTGATGACCGCAGCTGCACGACGGGGATGGCGGGTGCCCGACGAGGTCGGACTCATCGGCATGGACGACACTCCCCTGGCTCAAGTGATGAATCCCCGCCTGACGACCGTGGGATACAGCCTCGCCGCAGCCGCTCACCAGACCACGGAAACAGCCCTGCTCGCGATCGGCCAGGAAGTCACCGCGTCGCCCATGGACATCGGCCTGCGCATCGTCCACGGCGACTCCTGCTGATCCGCCCACTCCACTAGCCGACCAGTCCGAACCGCCGCGTAGTGCGGCAGAGATCTTTGGCGCACCATTTTGCGCACTCGAGGTGCGGCCCCGATCCGGGGACCCACCGCAGTTCGACGTGCCTTCACGTCCTCGGCTTCACCGGGGACCGACCATCACCAAGGAAAGAGAGAACACATGGGAAAGCTCGACGGCAAGACGGTCATCCTCACCGGAGCCTCCTCCGGTCTCGGTAAGCAGCAAGCGATCCGCATCGCCGAAGAAGGAGCGAACCTCGCGATCTGCGCCCGCACCCAGAGCAAGCTCGACGAAACCCGCGCGCTCTGCGAGCAGGCCGGCGCCACCGTCCTCGCCATGCCGGTCGACATCACCGATTACGACGCCCTCGTCGGCTTCGTCGACGCGACCGCCGAGACGTTCGGCACGATCAACGCTCTCGTGAACAACGCGCACACCGTCACCACCCCCGCTCCGTTCCTCGAGAAGACGATCGAGGACCTCGACATCGAGATGCGCAGCTCGGTCTACGCCTACTGGCACCTGATGAAGCTCTGCTTCCCGCACATGAAGGACCACGAAGGCGCGGGCGCCTCCATCATCAACTTCGCCTCCGAGGTCGGCATCACCGGAGAAGCCCTCTACGCGCCCTACGCCGCGTCCAAAGAGGCAGTCCGCGCACTCTCGCGCGTGGTCGCCCGCGAATGGGGCGCACACAACATCCGGGTCAACACCATCTGCCCCAACGGTCTCACCGACAACATCGCCCAGGGCATCGACTGGATGCCCACCGAAACCCGCGAGCACATCGAACGGCTCTTCGTCGCCAACCCCTTCGGACGCCCCGGCGACCCCTACTCCGACGTCGCCCCCGTCACCGTGTTCCTCGCCTCCGATGACAGCCGCTGGCTGACCGGGCAGAACCTCAACGCCGCAGGCGGAGGACTCATCACCGCGTAGCGAATCCGATGGTGCGCCCAGACCACCTCGGCAGTTCGCCCCCGCGACGAACGTCGACGAAGGAGCGGTCGAGGTGGCCTGGGCGTACGTACTCTCCTCGCTGTTACCGCCGTGGAAACTCGATGCCAGATGCCCGTTGATGGAGCAGAGGTGACGGGGCCAGGTGAAATTGATGGGTCTAGAAGATGCGTCCGACGACTAATTATTGATATTATGTCAGTTTGCAGAACCGCGAGAGCGGGAGTGGTGGTCCGTTCCCGCCCCCGCTTCCGTCCTCGTGCGCCGAGTAGCCCCCGTCCACGAGGTGGTAGCTGCCCGAGATGAACGAGGCGGCGTCGCTCAGCAGGAACAGCGTCAGTGCGGCGACCTCGGCGTCGGTGCCCAGGCGTCGGGCGGCGTGCTCGTTCTCGAGCGTCGTGATCGCATCGCTCGACAGGCTGGCGCGGACCAGCGGCGTGTCGATGAAGCCGGGTCCGACGGCGTTCGTGCGGACGCCCTGCGCGGTGTACTCGAGCGCTGCGACCTTGGTCAGGCCGACGAGCGCGTGCTTGCTCGCGACGTAGGCCGCGTCCTCGGCGATCCCCACCGATCCCAGCACCGACGCCATGTTCACGACGGCGCCTCCGCCGGCCGCGACGATCGCCGGCAGCTCGAACTTGAGTCCGTAGAAGACTCCGTCGAGGTCGACGGCCCGGACGCGGTCCCAGGCGGCGATGTCGTAGTCGCCGATCATCTGGAGTGCGGCGCCGATGCCGGCGTTGTTGACCGCGAGGTGCAGTGCGCCGTAGGTCTCCTGCGCGAAGGCGACGGCGGCCTGCGAGTCCTCCCACTTCGCGGTGTTCTGCTCGAACGCGCTCGCTACTCCCCCGGCGGCGACGATCCCGTCCACCACTGCCTGAGCCGCGTCCTCATCGATGTCGGTCACGACGACCGACGCGCCTTCGGCGGCGAGCTCCCGGGAGATCGATGCTCCGATGCCGCTCCCGCCGCCTGTGACGAGCGCCGTCTTCCCTGCGAAACGGGTCGTCCCGATCACGTCCTTCCGTCGCGGACCTGCCGCGCCGGGTGCGCGACGTCCGGAACCACTGCGCCGCAGTTGTCGTTCTGCACTCCTGAGCGGGTGCCCGATCCCCCTGTCGTTCACAGTCGCCGCACATGTCGCTGAGTATCGTTCGGAGAAACGGAGGTCATCATGAACACTTCTTCTTCCTCGACCGGCGCGTTCGGCTCCGGCAACCCGATCGACAGCATCTGGCAGGCCATGGAGCAGGCGCGCTCGAGCTTCGAGAAGCGCGTCGGCACCCGGGTCGGGCGCGGCGACGTCCGTGCCGCCGTGCTGGCGCTGCTCGCGGAGCAGCCCATGCACGGCTACCAGATCATCCACGAGATCGAGGAGCGCAGCGGCGGCAGCTGGAAGCCCAGCCCGGGCTCCGTGTACCCGACGCTCCAGCTCCTCGCCGACGAGGGTCTGATCTCGGCCGACGAGTCGAACGGTCGCAAGACGTACTCGCTCACCGAGGCCGGTCACGCCCAGGTCGCGGCATCCGGAACCGGCTCGCCCTTCTCGGAGGGCGACCAGGTCGAGGCGGGGGCACTGCCGAAGGCCGGCATCGCGCTGGCCCAGGCCGCCGCCCAGGTCCAGCGCTCCGGCACCCCTGCCCAGATCCGGCAGGCCGTGACCGAGCTCGAGGACGTGCGCCGCCGCCTGTACGCGATCCTCGCGCAGGACTGACCCGGGTGTCGTCGGTCAGCCCGGGTCCGAGTGACCCGGGCCGCCGAGCGAGCAGTGAACGGCGGCGCTACCGCCGCATCCTGCGATTCGCCGCCTGGCACCTCGCGGTGACCTGGTGGTTCGATCTGGTCCTCCCCCGGTTCGGGCTGTCGGTGATCGCTCTGCGCACCCGCCCCGCCCGGATGCGGCGCTTCGCGCGCAGCTTCCACGTGCTCGCGGTCGAGCTGGGCGGGCTGATGATCAAGGTCGGCCAGTTCATGTCGTCGCGCCTGGACGTGCTGCCGCCGGAGATCACGCGCGAGCTCGAGGGGCTCCAGGACGAGGTGCCGCCGGTGCCGTTCCCGGGGATCCGAGCTCTCGCCGAAGCGGAGCTGGGGATGCCGCTGGATCGCGCCTTCGCGCAGGTCGACGAGTCCCCGGTGGCCGCGGCGTCGCTGGGGCAGGCCCACCGCGCGCGCCTCTCGGCGCTGGACTCGGGAGACACCGGGCACAGCACGGCGATCGTCAAGGTGCAGCGTCCCGGCATCGACGCGATCGTCGACGTCGACCTCGCCGCCCTGCGCCGGGTCGGTCGGTGGCTCACCCACGTGCGCCT
Organism: Rathayibacter rubneri; assembly: GCF_023743255.1. Taxonomy (NCBI): domain Bacteria; kingdom Bacillati; phylum Actinomycetota; class Actinomycetes; order Micrococcales; family Microbacteriaceae; genus Rathayibacter; species Rathayibacter rubneri. Next base: position 25,840 of record NZ_JAMRYM010000017.1, read on the forward strand.
CGTCTCGGACCGCGTCGATGCTCCCGCACTCGTCGAGGAGTTCGCGGCGACCAGCCTCGAGGAGATCGACTACCTGCGCGAGGCGGCCAACTCGGTCCGCTTCGCCGCAGACTTCGCCGGCGACCCGCGGGTGAGCGTGCCGGACGTCGTCTGGGAGCGGTCGACCCGCAAGGTCCTCACGCTGCAGGACGTCACGGCCGTCAAGATCACCGACGCCGACGGACTGCGCGCTGCGGGCATCGATCCCCGCGACGTCGCTCCCGTCTTCGCCGCGGTCATGTTCGACCAGCTCTTCACCACCGGCTGGTTCCACGCGGATCCGCACCCCGGGAACGTGTTCGTCACCCCGACTCCCGATGAGGAGCTCCCGTGGAAGCTGACCTTCATCGACTTCGGCATGATGGGCGAGGTGCCTCCGACGACCCGGGCCGGGTTGCGAGCGATGCTGATCGCCGCAGCCTCCCGCGACGGCAAGGGCCTCGTCGACGCCGCGCGCGATGTCGGTGTCCTCCTCCCCTCCGCCGACTCCCGCGAGCTCGAGCGGGCGATGACCCAGCTGTTCGCGCGGTTCGGGGGCATGGGCTTCGCGGAGCTGCGCGAAGTGGATCCACGGGAGTTCAAGGAGTTCGCCGTGCAGTTCGGCGACGTGGTGCGCTCCCTCCCGTTCCAGCTGCCCGAGAACTTCCTGCTGATCATCCGCGCCATGTCGTTGACGTCCGGCGTGTGCAGCGCGCTCGATCCCGCCTTCAATCTGTGGGACTCGGTGGAGCCCTACGCGCAGCAGCTGATCCGGGAGGAGCGCGGCAACGTCGTGCAGGATCTCGGCCGGCAGGCCGTCGACAATCTCGCTCTGCTCTGGCGTCTGCCGCGCCGCCTCGACGCGCTCGCCTCGACGCTCGAGGACGGGACGCTCGCCGTCACGGTGCCGAGTGTGGAGCGGCGCCTGAACCGCCTCGACGCCACGGTGCGCCGAGTGGTCTCGGCGGTGCTGTTCGCGGGGCTGCTGATCGCAGGGGCCGTGATCCGGCCCGACGACGCGGTCCTCGGCTCGGTGCTGATGATCGCGTCGGTCGTGCCGCTGCTGCACGCGCTGTTTTCAGGGCGGCGCGCCGCCTGAGGCGCTCCCCCGTTGCCGCTGCGCCTCCTGGGCGCGACCGGTCCCGCTAGGGTGACCGGTCGGGCCCGTCGGGGACCGGTCAGGGGGCGGGTGTGGACACGCTGAGCGCGGTCGTGCTGCTGGTCGTCGCCGTCGGAGCGGTGTGCCAGATCGTCTCGGGAGTCGGATTCGCACTCGTCGCGTCTCCCCTGCTCGTCCTCGCGCTCGGGCACGATCGGGGTGTCCGCACGGTGCTCCTGCTGTCGATCCTCCTGAACGTCGTGGTGCTCGTCCGCTCGTTCCGGCACGTGCGCGCAGCGGATGCCCTGCGACTCCTGGTTCCCGCCGCGCTGCTGGTCGTGCCGGCCGTCCTGCTCTCGAACGCGTTCCGGCCCGCAGTGCTGGCGGTGGTCGCCGGTGCCGTCATCCTGCTCGCCACCGGCCTCGTCGCGGCCGGACGCGCACTCCCCTTCCTCGACGGAGCACGAGGGGCGGTCCTGGCGGGTGCTCTCAGCGGGGTGTTCACCGTTCTGGCAGGAGCAGGCGGCCCACCGGTCGCCCTCTTCGCCGCGCAACGGCAGTGGCCGTCCGCGGTGGCCTCCGCCACGCTCCAGGCCTTCGCGCTGCCCCTGAACGTCCTGACGCTGCTGGTGCTCACTCCGTCCGCCGACGACCTGCGGGGGCTGGGCTGGGCACTCGCGGGTCTCACCCTCGGCACTCCGGCAGCCCTGCTCCTGGCCCGACGGGTCCCGGCCGCCGCCGTGCGGCGCCTCACTCTCGCCGTGGCCGCACTCGGCGGGGCGAGCCTCGTCGTCGGCGGCCTGGCCGGCGTCGCCTAGCGCAGGGGCCACTCCGCGTTGAGGACAGGGCTCCGGCGTAGGGTGTGGCGATGGGCCTCGCCGTCGTCGTCTTCGTCGCGGTCCTCGTGCTCTCCGAGGCAGCGCACTGGCGCGCGTCGCGTCGAGAGGTGAGGCCGGTGCCGCGCGACGTGGGCCGCGAGTCCGTCGTCGTGCTCGGGTTCCGGAACCGCGGCCCCCGGGCGAACGCGGTGAACCGCTATCGCGTGCGCGCCGCCCTGCGCTCCCGGCACACCCCCGGGAGCGTCCTCGTGCTCTGCGGCGGGAGTGTCGCCGGGTCGGTCCCCGAGGCCGAGCTGATGGCTCGGTACGCACGCCGCGAGAGGCGCTACCGCGGTCCCCTCGTGCTCGAGCGCGAGAGCCGCACGACCGAGGAGAACCTGCGGAACGCCGCCGCGCTCCTGGACGGGTCCGACACCGTCGTCCTCGTCTCGAACTCCCTGCACGCCGAGCGCGCCCGTCGGCTGCTCCGGCGGCTGCGCCCCGACCTCGCCGCCCGGCTCGTCCGCGCCGAGGAGCACCGGTTCGGCGAGATCCCGCTGCAGAAGCTGGTCGCCGCGGTCCTGGAGGCGGCTCGCGCCACCGGGGGTGCCGCCCCGCTAGGGTGAACCCACCGCAGCGCGAAGGGGGCCTCGATGGCGCGGAGCAGCACACGGCGACGAGGGCGGATCGGGGCCGTCGCGGCAGCACTGCTGGTGCTGCTGCCGCTCGCCGGGTGCGCCGGACCGACGCCCTACTCCGACTTCGAGCGGGAGCGGACCGAGGCTGACGTGCTGCCCGAGGCGGGCGGCATCGACACGGGCATCGATCCGGAGTCCGTCCGCTTCGTCGGCACCGCGGAGGGGGTCGACGTCTACATCGGCCTGTCGGACGAGCGGGGCCGCTGCGTCGTCGTCGACGACGGCGCCGACTCCGCGAGCGGCTGCAGCGGCAGCGGTGGCCTGGAGACCTCGAAGCCGGGAGCCTGGACCGTCCGCGTGCATCCCGACGGGGAGGGACCGGAGGACGCCCCCGGGCTCGACTGGACGGCGCTCGGGGAGAACGTCTCCGTCCGCGCGGGCTGACACCGCTGAGCGGGTCGGCCCTCGTCCGGCATCGTGGCCTACCGTGGACGCATGCCCAGAACCGTCTCCACGAGCACCGAGGTCGACCGCGAGGGCATGCTCTCCTTCGTTCGGCCGAGGCACCGGATGATCGTCGCCACGACTCGCGCCGACGGCCGCCCGCAGATGTCGCCGGTCTCCGGCGGAGTCGACGAGCACGGCCGGATCGTCATCTCCACCTACCCTGGCCGCGCGAAGACCCGGAACGCCGAACGCCGTCCCGCCGCCTCCGTGCTGGTGCTGTCGGACGACTGGGACGGCGCGTGGATCCAGGTCGACGGCGATGCGGAGGTGCTCCACATGCCCGAGGCCGCCGACGGGCTGGTCGACTACTACCGCTGCATCGCCGGCGAGCACCCCGACTGGCAGGAGTACCGGGAGGCGATGGCCCTGCAGGACAAGTCGCTGCTGCGCATCGCGCCCGCACGCTGGAGCCCCGTCTCCACGGGCGGGTTCCCGGCGGACGTCGCCGAGCGGCTCGACGCCCGCTGACGGGAGCGCGGAACAGGGGTCGGCTCAGGGTTCTCCCTGATCCGCCCGGGAGGCCCGGCCGGGATGCTCGGAGCATGCCCTCCGCGAGACGCCCTCTCCTTCTCCGCGCCGTCGCCGTCGCGATCGGAGGAGGACTTCTGCTGGGAGCCCTGACGAGCCTCCTGCAGACCGTGCTGCCGCCCTCGGTCAACTCCTTCGCGAACTCCGCCGGCGGCTGGTCGATGCTCGTCTTCGCCCTCGTCCGGCTGGGGCGCGCCCGTCCGGTCGTCGGCGCGGTGCTCGGGCTGCTGGCCTTCTTCGCGATGCTCGAGGGCTACGACATCGTGACGGGCCTCCGGGGCTTCGGCTGGTCCCCTCCGTTCTCGGACCCCTTCTGGCTGCTCGCCGTGCCCGCCGGCCCGATCCTGGGGGTCGCGGCCTCGCTCACCCTGCACGGGACCCGGGGGTGACGGGTCCTCGCCGTCGCGCCCCTCTCGGGAGTGCTCCTCGGCGAGGGGATCTGGGCGCTGGGCGCGGTCGTCGACACCACGAGCCCCGTCTACTGGTGGCTCGAGATCCTGCTCGGCGTCGGCTTCCTCGTGCTGGCCGTCGTGCGCCGCCGTCCGCGTCCCGTCGTGGTCCTCGCGGCCGCGGTGGTCACCGCCGCCGCGGCGTGGTGCTTCGTCGTGGTCTACTCGCTGTTCTGACCTCCGGGAATGCACGGCCGCCCGCCGTTGCTGAACGAGGGGGCTGAGGAGGATCACGTGGAACTTGTGCACTGGCTGTTCGACGCGCAGATCGTCCTGGGCGACCAGAGGGTCCTCTGGCGCGAGGTGATCGGCAACGCCTTCGGCCTGGCGAGCGCTCTCGGCGGGATGCGGCGCAAGGTCTGGGCCTGGCCCGTCGGCCTCGTGGGGAACGCGCTGCTGTTCACGGTCTTCATGGGCGCGCTCTTCGGCACTCCGAACCCCGTCAACCTGCTCGGTCAGGCGGGCCGGCAGGTCATGTTCATGATCGTGAGCGTCTACGGCTGGTACCGCTGGACGCACCGCCCCGACGCCTCGACGACCGTGCTCGAGCCTCGGTGGGCGTCGTGGCGCACCCGGGGCCTCCTCGTGGTGGCGATGGTCGGCGGCACCGCGCTGCTGACTCCGCTGTTCCGCGCGCTCGGCTCCTACGAGCCCGTGTGGAGCGACGCCTGGATCTTCGTGGGATCGCTGCTCGCGACCTACGGCATGGCGAAGGGCTGGGTCGAGTTCTGGCTGATCTGGGTCGCGGTCGACGTCGTGGGCGTCCCGCTCCTCTTCTCGGCCGGGTACTACGCGTCCGGCCTGATGTACGTGGTCTACGGAGGGTTCACCCTGGTGGGCTTCTTCGTCTGGATGCGGCACGGCCGCACGCCCTCCAGCGCGGCCGTCACCGTCGGCTGACTCCCCCGGTCAGCCCGGGAGCGGCGTCCCGGTGGCCGCGGCGAGCGCCGTGAGCACCCGCCGTCGTGCTCCCCCGCGAGTGCGACGAGCGGAGGGTGGCGAACGGGACTGCGTGCGCGGTGGAGAGCGGCCCGTAGGCTGGCACGATGACGTCCCGGGTGCGCCTCCTGCTGGCCTCGTCCCACCCCGGGCCCACGGTCGCGGTGACGGTGCTCGCGTCAGTGCTCGCCGCCGCCGCGGGCCGCCCCGCGGGCGCCGTCGTGCTGGTCGCCCTCGCCGTCGTCTCCGGTCAGCTCTCGATCGGCCTCGCCAACGACTGGATCGACGCCGACCGCGATCGCGCCGTCGGCCGCACCGACAAGCCGGTCGCGTCGGGCCTGATCGATGTCCGGACTGTCCGGGCGGCGGCGATCGGCACGGCGGCCGCGTCGATCCTGCTCTCCCTCCTGCTCGGACCGGTGGCGGCCGTCGCCCACCTCGTCCTCGTCGCGGCCGGCTGGGTCTACGACGCCGGACTCAAGCGCACCGCGTTCTCGGTCGTGCCCTTCGTCGTGGCCTTCGGCCTCCTGCCCGTCGTCGCCGTCTCGGCGGGAGGAGGGCCGCTCCCCGCCGCGTGGGCGATCGCCACGGGCGCCGTCTTCGGGATCGCGATCCACTGCACGAACGTGCTCCCCGACCTGGTCGACGACGCCGCCACCGGGGTCCGGGGCTTCCCGCACCGGCTCGGCCTGCGCCTGTCCGGCGTCGTCGCCTTCGGCTCCCTCGTCGCGGGGGCGCTCCTCGTGCTGCTCGGCCAGCTGTCGGGCGAGGACCGCGTGAGCGGTGCCGGTGCCCTCCTGGCGGTCGTCGGCACCCTCGCGGTCGTCGTCCTCGCCGTCGTCGGCGTCCGTCTCGTGCTGTCCGGGCCGCCGACACGGCTGCTCTTCCGGATCGTCATCGCCGCCTCGCTCGTGCTGGTGCTCGAGCTCGGCCTGTCGGGCGCGCGTCTGGTCGCCTGAGGTCAGGACCACCGCATCGCGTACACCCTCGCCAGGACGTGCGACGTCGGCAGCGCGAGGAGCACGCGCAGCAAAGCCGTCCGCCCGCGGTGCGCGGCGGCTCCGAGCGGTCTCCCGAGCGCCATGTTCAGCTCCGCCTGGCGCGCGGCCCGCCGTGCGGCCCGGGTCCGCCGCCGTGCGTAGGACGGCCAGGGGCCGAGTGCCCCCGAGCGGAGCGACTCCGCCAGGAGGGGAGCCAGCGCCGCGGCGTCGAGCCAGCCCAGGTTCATCCCCTGACCGCCGATCGGGCTGATCTCGTGCGCGGCGTCGCCGACGAGCACGACCCTGCCGTCGTCGAGCGCGCCGGCCTCGCGACGGCGGACCCGGAAGCCACTCAGCATGGTGCAGGTCCCGGCGTCGACCGCGGCGCCCGTGCGGGAGCGGACGACCGCCGCGAGCCGCACCGCCGCGTCCCGATCCGGCGGGTCCTCGGGGCGCCAGGCGGGAGCGCCGAGCGAGGCGTCCGCTCCGACGAGCGCCACGTAGCGTCGACGACCCCCGGGTAGCGGGAACGACTCCACGACCCCGGCCGGCCCGACGTCGACGAGGGCCGAGCCCGAGAGGGAGGCCGGCTCGGGATCGGCGAAGTCCCCCATCACGTAGCGGTCGGGGTAGTCGCGGCCCGAGACGCCGACGCCGAGCAGCTCGCGCACCGTGCTCCGTGCGCCGTCCGCCCCCACGACGAACGAGGCCTGCACGGTGGTCGTCCCGCCGCCGTCCGTCCGGCCGACGGCCTCGACGAGCGGACCCTGCCGGTGAAGACCCGTCAGGGAGATCCCGGGTCGCAGCGCCCCGGGCGAGAGCTCCTCGAGCCGCTCCCGGAGGATCGACTCGGTGCGGTGCTGATCGAGGGTGGCGACGTAGGGGTGAGTGCGCGAGGCGCGGGCGAACGACAGGGCACCGAGGTCGCGGCCCCGGCTGCGGGCGATCCCCCGCCTCACGAGCGCCGCCTCCGCGAGGACGGGCTCGGCCGCACCGATGCCGGCGAGCACGTCGAGGGACGGCGGATGGATGCCGATCGCCCGCGATCCCGCGGGGAGCGCGATGCGGCTCTCCCACACCTGCACGTCGATCCCGGCCCGGGCGAGCAGCGCGGCGAGCAGGACGCCCACCGGACCCCCGCCGACCACGAGCACGTCCGTCCGCTCCGCTTCCACGCTCCGAGACTACGGAGCCGGCGACCCGCTCGCGGGCACTCGTGCAGGCGGCGCCCGGTCGTTAGGGTGACGGCATGACCGACCGCGTGCTCGCTCCGGAACCCCCCGCCGACGGCTCCAAGCCGAAGGGGCCGGCGTCCTACTTCACCAGCATCGAGAAGACCTACGGGCGCCCCGTTCAGGAGTGGCTCGACCTGGTCGACGCGCGGCTCGACTCCGAGCCGCACATGCAGGTCGTGGCCTGGCTGAAGTCCGAGCACGGCCTCGGGCACGGGCACGCCAACGCGCTCGTCGCCTACGTCAAGGCCGCTCGGGCCTGATCAGAGCTTCGCGGCTGCGCGCGCGGCCCTCGCCGCCTCGCGCTTCGCGACCGCAGCGGCCGCGCGCTCGCCGACGCGTCGGCGGTTGAGGGCGATCGCCTCCTGCACGAGTGCGGTCAGGGCGTCGGCGTCCACCCGGTCGCCCTCGGCGAACTCGACGGAACGGCGCTGATTCCCCCCGAGCTCGCCGTTGAAGATCCCCTGCGGGTCCGGCAGCGAGGCGCCGTGGAGGAAGCCGAGCTTGACCTTCGCCCGGAAGACGTTGCCGACGCAGAGGATCCCGTCGAGCTCCCACACCGGCGCCCCCATCCACTTCCACTCCTCGACGATGCCGGGGTCGGCGGCGCGGACGACGCGACGCAGCTCGGCGAGGGTCTCCCCGCGCCAGTCGGGCGTGCGGGCGATCAGGGCGTCGATCTCGTCGCTCGGGGTCATGGGGTCCTCTCGTCGCGGGAACGCGCCGATGCTACTCCGCGGTGCGGCGGCGCGCCCGTCAGGAGAGGATCCGCCGCACGGCCTCCTCGACCAGCGCGTCGTCGGCCGGCTCGTCGTCCAGAGCGCGGTGGATCGTCAGCCCCTCCATGAGCGCGTCGAGCATCCGCGCGGTCGCCGGATCGAAGTGCTGCTCGAGCGCCGCGCGCGTCCTGGCCATCCACGAGTGCGTGAGGCTCCGGAACGCGGGCTGACGCGCAGCGAGCGTGTAGAGCTCGTGGGTGAGGACGAGCTCGCGGTGGCTGCCCAGGACGTCGTGCACGACCAGGTCCACGAGCGCCTGCCGGGCCTGCTCGGGCGAGCCGGCCGCGTCCATCCGCCGCTGCGCCTGGTCGGCGACCGAGTCGGCGAAGCGCGAGAAGGCGGCGTGGAGCAGCTCGTCCATGCCGGCGAAGTGGTAGGTCATGGAGCCCAGGGGCACGTCGGCGGCCGCCGCCACCCGTCGGTGCGAGGTCCCCGAGACGCCCGCCTCCGCGATCACCTCCAGGCACGCGTCGATGATGCGGTCGCGCCGATGCGGATCCGTCCGCCGCGCCGCACGCGCCGGAGCGTCCTCGCTCACTCGTCGACCCTCCGGATCACCCTGGCCGGGCTGCCGACCGCGACGACTCCGCACGGGATGTCGCGGGTCACGACCGCCCCCGCTCCGATCACGCTGTCGTCGCCGATGCTCACGCCGGGGCAGACGATCACGCCGCCGCCGAGCCAGACGTTGTCGCCGATCGTGATCGGCCGGGCGGCCTCGAGCTTGTCCCGTCGCGGGCCGGGCTCGATCGGGTGCGTCGGCGTCAGCAGCTGGACGTTCGGTCCGATCTGGCAGTCCGCGCCGATCGTGATCGGCGCGACGTCGAGGGCGGTGAGGTGGTAGTTGACGAAGGTCCGAGCACCGATGCGGATGTTCTCGCCGTAGTCGACGAACAGCGGCGGCTTGACGAAGGCGCCCTCGCCGAGGTCGCCGAGGAGCGCCTCGAGGAGCGGTCGGGCGGCGTCCTCGTCGGCGAGCGAGGCGCGGTGATAGGCGTCGGCGAGGCGCACGGCGCGCTGCGCGATCCGGATGCTCTCCGGATCATCGGCGAGGTAGAGGTCTCCGGCGAGCATGCGCTCGCGATTGGTGCGGTCGTCTCCCGCGAAGTGATCGGTAGTCATGTGCACGATCGTACACACTGCGTGTACGGTCGTACGCATGTCTGCTTCCGCCGCCGCTCCTCCGAGCAGAGAGGTCCGTCGCGCCCGCGGTGCGGTCGCCGCTCTGTTCCTGACCAACGGGGCGCTCTTCGCCAACCTCGTCCCCCGCTTCCCCGAGATCAAGGCCGACCTCGGGCTGGACAACGCCGCATACGGAGTCGCGATCGCGGCGTTCCCGGCCGGTGCGATCCTCGCGGGCCTCGCGTCCGGCACACTCCTGCGCCGGATAGGGAGCGGTCGCGCGGCCGTCCTCGGCACGATCCTCACGGCGATCGGCACCGTGGTCGCGGGCGTCTCGCCGACCCTCCTCGCGTTCGCGGCAGCGCTGCTCGTGTCCGGCGCGACCGACGCCGTCACCGACGTCGCGCAGAACACCCACGGTCTGCGCGTGCAGCGCCGCTTCGGCCGCTCGCTCATCAACTCCTTCCACGCCCTCTGGTCGATCGGAGCGGTCCTCGGCGGGGCGATGGCAGCGGGAGCGATCGCCGTGGGCCTCCCCCGCTCGACGCACCTCGTGCTCTCCGGCACCCTCTTCGCGATCGTGGCCCTGACGGCGCTGCGCTTCTGCCTCCCGGGCCGCGACGACGCGGAGCGCCCCGAGAGGACGTCGACCGGTCCCCGGTCGAGCGTGAAGGGCCGCGTCGTGCTCCTGCTCGTCGCCCTCGTGGGCGTCGCGATCGCCGGAACGCTGGTCGAGGACGCCGCCTCCACCTGGGCCGCGGTCTACCTCTCGGGGGAGCTCGGGGCGACGGCCGCCGTCGCCGCGACCGGGTTCGTCGCCCTCGTCGGCGCGCAGTTCGTCGGGCGGATCCTGGGCGACCGTCTCGTGGACCGCTTCGGTCAGCGCGCGGTGGTGCGGACCGGCGGGGCGATCGCGCTCCTCGGGATGGGCGCGGCGCTCCTGCTCCCCTCCGTTCCCGGCACGATCCTCGGCTTCGCCGCCGCCGGTCTCGGTCTCGCCACGACAGTGCCCGCGGCGATGCACGAGGCCGACGAGATCCCCGGGCTGCGCGCCGGCACCGGAGTGACGCTCGTCTCGTGGCTGATGCGCCTCGGATTCCTCCTGTCGCCGCCGCTGGTCGGGCTCGTGTCCGACAGTGCAGGTCTCCGCGCAGGCCTGGCCGTGGTCCCGCTCGCCGGCCTCCTCGCCGTCGTCCTCGCGCCCGCCCTGACGGCCCGCCGCAGGACCGGATCCGCGTCCGCGAACGGGGTCGCTGCGTGAGGGGGCCGCTCGCCGCCGTCCTCTGGGACATGGACGGGACGATCGTCGACTCCGAGCCCGCCTGGATGGCCGCCCAGCACCGACTCGTGGCCCACTGGGGCGGCGAGTGGAGCGAGCACGACGGGCTGGCCCTCATCGGCTCGACCCTCGAGCAGACCGCCCTCGCACTCCGGGGCGCGGGGGTCGGGCTCGACGACCGCGCGATGGAGGAGGAGCTCGAGGGCGACGTCGCGGCGGCCCTGCGCGCCGGGATCGCCTGGCGGCCCGGAGCCCTCGAGCTCCTCCGCAGCGTCGCGGCCGTCGGTATCCCCCAGGCGATCGCGACCACCTCGTCCCGTCGTCTCGCCTCGATCGTGGCGGCGGCGCTCGCCGAGCACGTCGTGCTCGCCGGTGTCGTCACGGGAGACGACGTCTCCCGCGGCAAACCGGATCCCGAGCCCTACCTCCTCGCCGCGCGCCGACTCGGTGCGCCGATCGCCGACTGCGCGGCCGTCGAGGACTCCCCCGTCGGGCTCGCCGCCGCGGTCGCCTCGGGGGCCGCGGCGGTGGGGGTCCCGCACCGGGTACCGCTGGCGGAGGGCCCGGACCGCACCCTCTGGCCGACCCTGCACGGCCGCACCGTGGAGGATCTGCGCGCACTGCTGCTCTGACCGGTCCCGCCCGGCCGACGACTACTGCCGGTACGACGCCAGGAAGTTGCCGAGCCGCTCGATCGCCTCCGAGATCACCCGCTCCTCGGGGAGGGTGACGATGCGGAGGTGGTCCGGCGTCGGCCAGTTGAAGCCCGTCCCCGGCACCAGCAGGATGTGCTCCGCTAGCAGCAGGTCGTAGACGAGCCTCCCGTCGTCCCGGATGTCGTGCACCTCGGGATCGAGGCGCGGGAAGGCGTACAGGGCCCCTCTCGGCAGCTCGCACGACACGCCGGGGATCCGCTCGAGACCCGACCACGCCGCGTCCCGCTGCCGGTGCAGGCGCCCCTCCGGTGCCACCAGCGCCTCGATCGACTGCACGCCGGAGAGGGCGGCCTGGATCGCGTACTGCCCCGGGACGTTCGGGCACAGCCGCGTCGAGGCGAGGAGGGTGATGCCCTCGAGGAACCCCTCCGCGTGGTCGCGCGGACCGGTGACCGCCATCCAGCCCGAGCGGTAGCCCGCGACGCGGTAGGTCTTGGACAGCCCGTTGAAGGTCAGGCACAGCAGGTCCGGAGCCAGCGACGCGAGCGGGATGTGCTGAGCGTCGTCGTAGAGGATGCGGTCGTAGATCTCGTCGGCCAGCAGCAGGAGGGAGTGCTCGCGGGCCACGGCGACGAGTCCCTCGAGCACCGCGCGGCTGTACACCGAGCCGGTGGGGTTGTTGGGGTTGATGACGACGATCGCCTTGGTCCGCGGAGTCACCTTCGAGCGGATGTCCTCGAGGTCCGGCTGCCAGCCGTCCTCCTCGGCGCAGCGGTAGTGCACCGCCGTCCCGCCCGAGAGGCTCGTCATCGCGGTCCACAGAGGGTAGTCGGGGGCGGGGATGAGGACCTCGTCGCCGTCGTCCAGGAGCGCCTGCATGGTCATGGTGATGAGCTCCGACACCCCGTTGCCCAGGAACACCCACTCGGGGTCGACGGGAGGGAATCCCGGGATCTCCTCGTAGCGGTACGTCACCGCCTGACGAGCGGAGAGGATCCCGCGGCTGTCGCTGTAGCCGTGCGCGTTCGGCACGGCGGCGATCATGTCCCGCACGATCTGGTGCGGGGCCTCGAAGTCGAAGCCCGCCGGGTTGCCGGTGTTGAGCTTGAGGATGCGGTGCCCCTCGCTCTCGAGCCGCGACGCCTCGACGAGCGCCTTCCCCCGGATCTCGTAGAGGACGTTCCGGAGTTTCGCGGACTGCTCAAGGGGGCGCGGAGTGCTCATCCGGCCAGGGTAGTCACCGGGCGGGGCCGGCACCGCCTCCCGCGCTGCACGGCGGAGCACGTGTCACGCTGGAGGCATGAGCGACGCCGCCGATCCCCGCACCTACGACCTCGACGCCCTGCGTCGTCGCGTCCTCGCCGACGAGCTCGAGGACGACGGAGTCGTCGACGACAGCATCCCCGAGCTCGCCGCGGCCGACCCTCGACTGTGCGGCCTCGCTCTCGTGCTGCCGGACGGGTCGGTGCGCTCCAGCGAGCAGGCCGACGTGCTCGTCAGCATCCAGTCCGCCGTGAAGCCGTTCCTGTTCGCTCTGGCGCTGCTCGACACCGACGGGGAGGCTCTCGAGCGCGTGGGCATCGAGCCGACCGGCGAGGCCTTCGATGCGATCAAGCTCGAGAGCGGGACGGGCCGCCCGCCGAACCCGATGGTGAACGCGGGCGCGCTGCTCACCGCTTCCCTCGTCGACGGCGGCGGTGCCCGGGAGCGCAGTGAGCGCATCCTCCGCGGCCTGTCCGCCTTCGCGGGACGCCCGCTCGAGGTCGACGAGGGGGTCGCCCGCAACGAGCACCTGCTCGGCGACCGCAACCACGCCCTCGCGCACCTCATGCGCTCGGAGGGGACGATGCACGTCGGAGCCGACGACGCGGTCTCCTCCTACGCCCGCGCCTGCGCGGTGCTGGTCGACGCCCGGGCGCTCGCCGTGATGGGCGCCACGCTGGCGTTCGGCGGAGTCAATCCGGTGACCGGGGAGCGTGTCGTGCCGCCCGCGGTGGCTCGCGACGTCCTCTCGGTGATGGCGACCTGCGGCGTGTACGACGGATCCGGCCGCTGGATGCAGGCGGTCGGCATCCCGGCGAAATCGAGCGTCTCGGGCGCCCTCGTCCTCGCGGTGCCCGGCCGCCTCGGCGCCGCCGTGGTCAGCCCTCCGCTGGACGCGTCCGGGACGAGCGTGCGCGGCCGCCTCGTGAGCGATCGGCTCAGCGCCGATCTCGACCTGCACGCGTTCGGCCACCGCGGCACCGGCGCCTGAGTCCGGCGCTCGCCGACGAGGACTCCGGCGTCCTAGGGTGACCGTCATGACCGCTCCGCTCCCCTACCTCGCGTTCCCCGGCACGGCGCGCGACGCCCTCGGCTTCTACCGCGACGTCTTCGGCGGCGACCTGTCGCTGCACACCTTCGAGCAGTTCGGTCGCACCGACGGCCCGGGTGGGCTGATCGCCCACGGCGTGCTCACGGGGCCGGTGTCGCTCGCCGGCTCCGACACCGCGGTCGGCGAGGAGCCGCTGCATCTCGAGGGCGTGCTCTTCGCGCTCCTGGGCACGGCGGCGCCGGACGTCCTCGCACGCTGGTTCGACGCCCTCGCCGAGGACGGAGGGGTCGTCGACCCTCTCGAGGCGAGGCCCTGGGGTGCGACCGACGGACGGGTGCGGGACCGCTACGGCGTGTCCTGGCTGGTGGGCTGGGAGCACTGACCTCGCGCCCGCGCGCGGTGTCGACCCCCGGACGCGTCCAGCACCCGCCCGCTACAGTGCCATGATGCGCCGCTGGGGAGTTCGTCGATGACCGCCGTCCGCTACGTCGCCATCGGCGACTCCTTCACCGAGGGCGTCGGCGACGAGCTGCCCGACGGGTCGACCCGGGGCTGGGCCGATCTCGCCGCGCAGGGCTGGGCCGAGGCGAGGGGCGAGCGGATCGAGTACGCCAATCTCGCGATCCGCGGCCGGCTCATCCGCCCCATCGTCGAGGAGCAGCTCGAGCCCGCTCTCGCCCTCGAGCCCACCCACCTCTCCTTCAACGGAGGTGGCAACGACATGCTGCGGCCGCGTGCCGACATCGAGCGCATCGCCGACTCCTACTCGCGAGTGCTGCAGCGCTGCGACGAGGAGGGCGTGGTCCTCATCGCCCTGGCCGGAGCCGATCCCTCGGCCAGGCTCCCCCTCGGCCGGATGATCAAGCGGCGCGGAGACGCGCTGACGAGCGCGGTGCTGCGCCGGATCGAGGCCCGGGACGACATCGTGGTCGCCGACAACTGGAACGACCCGGCGTTCCAGAACCCCCGGATGTGGTCGGAGGACCGGCTGCACATGGGACCCCGGGGCCACCACCGCGTCGCCTCGAAGGTGCTCGGCGCGCTGGGGCTCACTCCCCCGTCGCAGTGGCGGGAGATGCCGTCGGACCGGGCGTCACGACTGGGCTCCGCGCGCTACTACCGCGAGCACGTCGCGCCCTGGGTGCGCCGGCGCCTCACCGGCACCTCCTCGGGGGACGGCCGCACGGCCAAGTTCCCGGAGTTCGTCCCGATCGACCCGATCGGCTGAGGGAGAGCGGTCAGCGCCAGCCGTAGCGCGTCGAGACGGTCCGGGCGACGGTGTCGAAGCGGGAGCGCTCGAGCACCGCGCCCTCACGGCGCATGCCGGCGGGGTGGATGCGGAAGACCCGCTCCGGATCGACCCAGCTCGGCCGCCCCTCGGCGTCCCACTCCCCGGTGCCGACCGGCAGGTAGCCGTCGTGCTGCTTCGAGCTCAAGCGCACCGCGAGCACCGTCCCGGCCTTCTCGACCGCGAGGACGAGCACCGGGCGGTCCTTGCCGCGTCCGTCGTCCTCCTCGTAGGGCACCCAGGTCCAGACGATCTCGCCCGGGTCGGGGTCGCCGTCGGCGGTGGGCGCGTAGCCGGCGTGCACCCCGCGGAGGCGGGCGGGGTCGACCTCGACGGTGCGGCCGACGCCGCTCGCGCCGGGGGTCGTCGCCGTGGGCGTCAGGAACGGACGCTGAGCCGGCGGTCCCGCGTCGGGCCTCGGCGCGACGGTGCGGCCGAGGAGTCGGAGGAGCAGGGACACGACCGAGCGTGAGGAAGTCACCCGGGAACCCTAGCCCGGAAGCACGGCCGCGCGGGGGAACGCGAACGGGGTGCCGCCCTCGGGAGGGCGGCACCCCGTCGGGTGCAGTGCGGTGGGGAGGGGTCAGTCCGCGAGGACGTAGCCCGCCTCGCCGTGGATCGCGGTGTCGATGCCGGCGACCTCGTCCTCGTTCTTGACGCGGAACCCGATGGTCTTCTGGATCACGAAGCCGATCAGGAGGGTCATGAGGAACGAGTAGGCGAGGACTGTGAAGGCCGCCAGGGCCTGAGCGCCGAGCTGAGCGAAGCCGCCGCCGAGGAAGAGGCCGACGTCGGTGCCGAAGAAGCCGATGTAGAGCGTTCCGATGAGGCCGCCGACCAGGTGGACGCCGACCACGTCGAGCGAGTCGTCGTAGCCGAGGCGGTACTTGAGGTCGATCGCCAGGGCGCAGACCGCACCGGTGATGACGCCGAGGACGATCGCCCAGAAGGGCGAGAGGCTGGCGCACGCCGGGGTGATCGCGACGAGGCCCGCGACGGCACCGGAGGCGGCACCGATCGAGGTGGGCTTGCCGTCCTTGATCTTCTCGACGACGAGCCAGCCCAGGATCGCGGCGGCCGGAGCGGCGATGGTGTTCAGGAACGCGATCGCGGCGATGCCGTCGGCGGCGAGCTCCGAGCCGGCGTTGAAGCCGAACCAGCCGAACCAGAGCAGACCCGCGCCGAGCAGCACGAACGGCGGGTTGTGCGGCTGGTGCGCGCCCTTGGTGAAGTTGACGCGCTTGCCGAGGACCAGGGCGAGGGCGAGGGCCGCCGCACCGGCGTTGATGTGCACCGCGGTGCCGCCGGCGAAGTCGATCGCTCCGACGTTGTAGGCGATCCAGCCGCCGTCCACGACGCCCTCGTCACCGAGGGTGAAGTTGAAGACCCAGGAGGCGACCGGGAAGTACACGAGGGTCGCCCACACGCCGGCGAAGACCATCCAGGCGCCGAACTTCGCGCGGTCGGCGATCGCACCCGAGATGAGCGCGACGGTGATGATGGCGAACGTGGCCTGGAAGGCCGCGAAGGCGATCGTCGGGTAGGCCGCGGTCTGCTCGCCGAGCGCGTCGTTGTAGAGGCCCTGCAGACCGATCTGCGCGACGTCGATGCCGAGGAAGCCGTCGATCCCGAAGAAGGTGTCGGTGCCGGCGGGGCCCGCGGGTCCGTTGCCGAACGCGATGGCGTAGCCGTAGAGGACCCAGAGGACTCCGATCAGCCCCATCGCGCCGAAGCTGAGCATCATCATGCTGATGACGCTCTTCGCCCGGACGAGACCGCCGTAGAAGAACGCCAGTCCCGGCGTCATCAGCAGCACGAGTGCCGCGGCGATGAGAAGGAAGGCGGTGTTGCCTTGATCCATTCTGAAACCTTTCTTCGGGTGCGCAGGAGCGACCCGGAGAACGCCTGGGCGTCAGCGGAGTCGAGTCGCTTGAGTACGCCCGTCAGTCTGGTGGCGCGACGTTTCGGTTCGAGGGGACCTGCGTTTCGAGCGCGTTACAGGGAAGCCGTTCGTGTGAACAACGCGTTACACGGACCTGCCGAGGTGCTCGGCGCGGGGGCGACGGCGGGGCGTGGAGCCCCCGATCCTACGAAGCGGACGCCCGGAACGGGCTCATGCTCGTGAGCGCGATGAGGCGGGACATCGAGCGGAGGTACTTCTTGCGGTAGCCGCCGGTGAGCATGTCGCCGCCGAAGACCTCGTCCAGCGGCACACCCGAGGCGAGCACGGGGATCTGCGCGTCGTAGACGCGATCGATGAAGGCGACGAGGCGGAGCGCATCGGTCTGATCGGTCAGCGCGGTGACGTCGCGGAGCACGATCGCGTCCACGCCGTCGATGACCTTGATGTAGCGGGACGGGTGCACGGAGCCCAGGTGGTCGACGGCCGCGCGGAAGGCGTCGTCGGTGACGACCGCCCCGGAGGGGGCCTGCGCGAGCGCGGCCGAGATCTCGTCGTCGGTGCGCACGACGGCGTGGCCCTCGATGTCGCGGCGGCGGTAGTCGGTCCCGTCGATCCGCATGGTCTGGAAGTGCTCCGCCATCGCGTGGATCTCGCGGAGGAAGTCGGCCGCGGCGAACCGGCCCTCGCCCAACGCGTTCGGCGGCGTGTTCGAGGTCGCCGCGATGCGGGTCCCGGAGGCGACGAGCTCCCCCAGCAGGCGGGTCATCAGCATCGTGTCGCCCGGATCGTCGAGCTCGAACTCGTCGATGCAGAGCAGCGCCGATCCCTTGAGGAGGGACACCGTCGCCGCGTAGCCCAGCGCCCCGACGAGGGCGGTGTACTCGATGAACGTGCCGAAGTAGGTGCGGCCGGGCACCGCGTGCCAGATCGCCGCGAGGAGGTGCGTCTTGCCGACGCCGAAGCCGCCGTCGAGGTACACGCCGGGCTTCACCTCGGGAGCCTTCTTCCGGCCGAAGCCGAAGAACCCGCCGCCGCCCCGCGAGCCGCCGCCCGCGGCGAACGCGCGCAGCGCCTCGACGGCCTCGGCCTGCGAGGGGTACTCCGGGTCCGGGCGGTAGCTCTCGAAGGTGGCGCCCTCGAACTGCCGCGGCGGCACGAGCGTCGAGGCGATCTCGTGACCGCTGATCTGCGGCGAGCGCGTCGTGAGGCTGCTCGTCGAACGGACGTCGTCGGGGATCACGCGCACCTCGCATCGTGCGTCCGGAGGGGGCCGGCCGCTCAGTCTGACTCTGCATCGAACCGTCCGACCCGGCGCCGGAGGGCTCCCGGCTCTGTGTCGAACTCTTACGGCGCCTTCCGTGCACCCGCGCTCGGGGGCGCGTACTGTCGCTGAAGGGCGGGCTCCAGCGTAGCCCGCTCCTGGATTCACGCCCGCGCTCCGCGCACCACCCTGGAGGTCCTCCTTGTCCGTTGAACTCGATCCGTCGCCGAAGTTCGCCGCCTACGCGCACCCCGAACGACTCGTCAGCGGTGAGTGGCTCGAGCAACGCCTCGGCACCCCGGGTCTCGTGGTGGTCGAGTCCGACGAGGACGTCCTGCTCTACGAGACCGGGCACATCCCGGGATCGGTGAAGATCGACTGGCACACCGACCTCAACGACCCGGTCGAGCGCGACTACATCGACGGTGCGGCCTTCGCCGCCCTCCTCGGCGCCAAGGGCATCACCCGCGACACCACCGTCGTCGTCTACGGCGACAAGAACAACTGGTGGGCCGCCTACGCGCTCTGGGTGTTCACCCTCTTCGGCCACGAGGACGTCCGCCTCCTGGACGGCGGCCGCGACAAGTGGATCGCCGACGGCCGCCCCGTCACGACCGACGCGTCGACGACCGACGCGGTCGAGTACCCCGTCGTCGAGCGCCGCGATGCCGACGTCCGCGCGTTCAAGGAGGACGTCCTCGCGCACTTCGGCAACCCGCTGATCGACGTCCGGTCCGCCGAGGAGTTCTCGGGCGAGCGCACCACCGCTCCGGCGTACCCGGAGGAGGGCGCCCTGCGCGCGGGCCACATCCCGAGCGCGCAGAACGTGCCGTGGGGCAAGGCCGCCGCCGAGGACGGCACGTTCCGACCGCTGGACGAGCTCAACGGCATCTATCGCGACGGAGCCGGCCTGCAGGACGGCGACGCCGTGATCGCCTACTGCCGGATCGGCGAGCGCTCGTCGCACACCTGGTTCGTGCTCACCCACCTGCTCGGCTTCGAGGGCGTCCGCAATTACGACGGCTCGTGGACCGAGTGGGGCAGCGCCGTGCGCGTCCCGATCGTCAAGGGCTCCGAGCCCGGCGAGGCCCCCGCGGCCCGCTGACCGATGTCCAGGAGACCCCGACCGCTCCGCGGCCGGGGTCTCCTGCTCTGAGAGGATGGACGGGATGACTTCCGACGACCTTCTGCCCGACGCTCTGCGCGACATCCGCGACGAGTTCCTCGCCCTCGAGAAGCCCGAGCGGCTGCAGCTCCTCCTCGAGTTCTCGAACGATCTGCCCGAGCTGCCCGAGCGCTACCGCGACCACCCGGACCTCTTCGAGCGGGTCGAGGAGTGCCAGTCCCCCGTCTTCATCGTCGTGGAGTTCGACGGCGACGTGATCCACCTGCACGCGACGGCGCCGCGGGAGGCTCCCACGACCCGCGGCTTCGCCTCGATCCTCGCCCAGGGGCTCGATGCACTGACCGCGGAGCAGGTGCTCGCCGTCCCCGACGACTTCCCGCAGACGATCGGCCTGTCCGAGGCCGTCTCGCCGCTGCGCCTGCGCGGGATGAGCGCCCTGCTCGGCCGCACCAAGCGCCAGATCCGCGCCCACCTGGCCGCGTGATCCTCCAGCCGCTCGTCCCCGCAGGACCCGCGGTCCGCCTGGGGGACGACGGCGCCCGAGCCGCCGTCGAGGAGGCCTACCGGCCGTCCGACTCGGTGCGCGTCCGGCTGAACATGATCGCGAGCGTGAACGGCTCGAGCATCGGGTCGGACGGCACGAGCGAGACGCTCACCAACCGCGTCGACCGCACGATCCTCGGAGTGATCCGCGCTCAGGCGCAGGTGGTCCTCGTCGGCGCTGCGAGCGTCCGCGCCGAGGGCTACCGCGTCCCCCGCCGGGTTCCGCTGGCGATCGTCTCCTCGAGCGGCGATCTCGCCGGTCACCGGCTCGAGCTTCAGGAGGGCGCTCGCGTGCTCCTCCTCGTGCCCGAGTCGCTCCCCTCCCCCGCCGCACTCCCCGACGGGGTCGAGGTCGTCCGAGTACCCGCACGGGACGGGCGGATGCGCGTCGAGGAGGTGCTCGCCGCCCTGGCCGCGCTCGGTCTGGACCGCGTCGTCTGCGAGGGCGGGGCCTCGCTGTCCGGCCAGCTCCTCGCCTCCGGACTCGTGGACGAGATCTGCCTGACCACCGCTCCGCGCGTCGTCCTCCCCGGGCTGCCCGTCGCCGCGACGGGCGCGGTCGTCGACGACGCCTACTCGCTCGAGCGCCTCGCCGTCGACGACGCGGGCTTCACCTACGCGCGCTGGACCCGGATCCGCTGAGCGACCGCCTCCGCAGCCAGCCCTCGACGGCCCGCTCCCAGCGGTCGGGGTCGTCGTTCCAGATCCTGGTGTGACGAGCCCCGTCCACCAGCACGAGCTCGACGAGATCGGGGCGCGCCGCCGCGAGCGCCTCGGAGGGCCCGCTCGGCACGAAGTCGTCGTCGGCGCTGTGCAGGAGGAGGACCGGAGTCGTGAGCTCGTCGGCGCGGGACACGAGGTCGAGGTCCGCGAGCGGCACGACGGCGCTCTGCCCGGTGAGGGCGGTCGACAGCGGGCTCTGCATGGCGGTCAGGGCGAGCGCCGCGATCACCGGCGGGATCCGCCGCAGCCGAGCCTGACCGCGCAGGGTCTCGTGCCAGTCGACGACCGGCGAGTCGAGGACGAGTCCGGCGATCAGGTGCCGCCGGGGCGAGCGCAGCACGGTCTGCAGAGCGATCGCCCCGCCCATCGACCAGCCCACGAGCACGACGGAGCGTGCGCCCCGCTCCTGGGCGAAGCGGATCGCCGCGTCCACGTCCCGCCACTCGGTGTCGCCGAGGCCGTAGCGACCGTCGGGGCTCGAGGGGGCGTCGCCGTCGTTGCGGTACGAGATCACGAGGGAGGTGAGGCCCGCGCGGTGGAGGACCGGCACGCCGCGGAGCGTCTCCTCGCGGTGCGTCGCGCGGCCGTGCACGTGGACGGCCCACGTCGCCCCGTCGCCGCCCGGGAAGAGCCAGGCGGGCGCGGGGCCGTACTGGGTCGGGACCTGCTCCGCCGTGAACGGGATCCGCGTCTGGCGCGGCGAGAGGAACAGCCAGCCGTTGACGCGCCCGCGGGCGCCGGCGTGCAGCCGTCCGCGATCCACCGTCTCGAGCTCGCGCACGACCCTGCCCGCACCGGTGGCGAGGATCCGACCGACGCGGGCGTGACCCCGCCCGCCGTCGAACCAGAGGCTGAAGCCGCCTCGGACCGTCGTCTCCGGCCCGGCCGCGAGGACGATCTCGCGCGCGTCGGGCCGCACGTCCAGCACTCTCGTGTCCTCGCTCCGTCGCGACGGCGGGATCACGACCCCGCGCAGGAAGGCGGTGACGAGGGCCGACGCCCCCAGGGCGAGCGTCGCGGCGAGAGCGGGCGGGGCGAGCAGAGCGAGCAGGAGGGCGCCGGTGCGCCGACCGCCCTCCGCGGCGTGCCTGCGGGGATCGGGCATGCGGGAACTCTAGTCTTCGGAGCGTGCCCGACTTCTCAGCGCCGTCTCAGCCACCGGAGGAGTTCCGGGCCGCGACGGAGGCGATCCGCGCGGTCTCGACCCGATCCGAGCTGACCGTGTCCGAGATCCCGTCGCCGACCGGGCTCGCTCCGTGGGCCCTCGCCCTCTCGGCGGACGTCGCGCCGCATCCGCACGGGCGCGACTCCGAGCTCGGCACGGGGCGCTTCATCCTCCTCTACGACCCCGAGGAGCCCGAGCAGTGGGGCGGCGCCTTCCGCGTCGTCTGCTTCGCGCAGGCACCGCTCGAGGTCGAGATCGGCACCGACCCGTTCCTCGCCGAGGTCGCCTGGTCGTGGCTGATCGATGCGCTCGACACCCGGGGCGCCGCCTACCACGCGGCGTCCGGCACGGCGACGAAGGTCCTCTCGACCGGATTCGGCGAGCTGGCCGCCCAGGGCGACGGCGCCCAGATCGAGATCCGCGCGTCCTGGAGTCCCGAGGATGCGCAGCTCGCCGCCCACGTGGAAGGCTGGGGCGAGCTGTTGTGCATGCTCGCGGGCCTCCCGCCCGTATCGAGCGACGGTGTGACCTCGCTCGCCTTCCGACGGAACAACCGTGACTGATTACCGCGTCCTCTCCACCCGCGACGAGTTCCTCGCCGCCGTCGACGCCCTCGCCGCAGGCGAGGGGCCCGTCGCGGTCGACGCCGAGCGCGCCTCCGGCTTCACGTACTCGCAGCGCGCGTACCTCATCCAGGTGTACCGCCGCGGTGCCGGCGCCTTCCTCTTCGATCCCCCCGCGATCGGCCGGATGGACGCTCTGCAGGAGGTCATCGGCGACGAGGAGTGGGTGCTGCACGCCGCCAGCCAGGACCTCGCGTGCCTGCGCGAGGTTGGTCTGGATCCGACCCGCATCTTCGACACCGAGCTGGCCGCCCGCCTGCTGGGGCTCCCGAAGGTCGGTCTCGGGGCGGTCGTCGAGGACCTGCTGGGCATCCACCTCGCCAAGGAGCACTCGGCAGCGGACTGGTCCACCCGTCCCCTCCCCCAGAGCTGGCTCGTCTACGCCGCGAAGGACGTCGAGCTCCTGGTCGACCTCCGCGACCGGATGGAGGAGATGCTCATCGAGGCGCGGAAGACCCGCATCGCCCGCGAGGAGTTCGAGGCCACCCTGGCCCGGCAGCCGAAGCCGGCCCTGCCCGACCCGTGGCGGCGGCTCTCGGGCATGCACTCGCTGCGCGGACTCCGCGCTCTCGCGGTCGCCCGCGAGCTCTGGCTGGCGCGGGACGCCTTCGCCCGGGAGCGCGACATCGCTCCGGGCCGCCTGATCCCCGACTCCTCCATCGTCGCTGTCTCGCGCAACATCCCCAGCAGCATCGGCCAGCTCTCGGGCCGCCGCGACTTCACCGGCCGTGCGAGCCGGGGCGAGGTGGAGCGCTGGTGGGCGGCGATCCAGCGCGGCCTGAGCACCGAGGACC
>NZ_JAMRYM010000018.1:0-47587 GCF_023743255.1 Rathayibacter rubneri
TGGAACGACCCCGTCGCCGTCGCCGCCGGCATGCTCGGCGCCGCGATCGTCTCGGGCGACGTCGTCGTGCACAAGCCCAGCGAGCGCAGCCCCGGCACAGGCGCCCTCTTCACCCGCCTCCTCGCCGAGGCGCTCCCCGAGGGCGTCCTCACGCTCGTCGAGGGAGACGGCGCGGTCGGCGACGCCCTCGCCCGCACCGAGGGCGTCGACGTCCTCGCGCACGTCGGATCCACGGCCACGGGCCGCGCCCTCGCCCGCGTCGCCGCCGTCACCGGAGCGCACGTGATCCTCGAGAACGGCGGCAACGACGCGCTCGTCGTCGACGCCGACGTCGATCCGGTGTGGGCCGCCGAGCAGGCCGCCCTCGGCGCCTTCGCCAACGCCGGCCAGATCTGCACCTCCGTCGAGCGGATCTACGTGCACCGAGCCGTCGCCGAGGCGTTCACCGCCGCGCTCGTCGCCGAGGCCGAGCGCTGGAGCGCAGGCCCCCTCCCCCGCCTCGTCGACGCCCGCATGCGCGACGCCGTGCACGAGCACGTGACCGAGGCGCTCGAGTCCGGCGCCCGCGCCCTCACCGGCGGAGCGCCCGGCGACGGCACCTTCTACCCGGCCACGGTCCTCGCCGACTGCACCGACGAGATGCTCGTCATGACCGAGGAGACCTTCGGCCCGGTCGCGCCGATCGCCGTCGTCGACGACTTCGACGAGGCGCTCGCCCGCGCCGCCGCGAGCCCCTACGGCCTCGCCGCCACCGTGCTCACCGCCGACATGGAGCACGCGCACCGGGCGGCCGCGACACTCCCGGTCGGCACCGTCAAGATCAACGGCGTCTTCGGAGGCGCACCCGGCGGCAGCGCGCAGCCGCGCGGCACGAGCGGGTCGGGCTTCGGCTACGGCCCCGAGCTGCTGGACGAGATGACCACCACCACGGTCGTCCACTTCGGCCTCCCCGTCCTCCCCGGCGGCGCGCGATGAGCCTCGAGGGCTCCGCGCTCCAGCGGGCGAGCGCGCTGGTCGCGCACGTGCGCGAGCACCCTCCCGTCGTCGCCGTGATCGGCGACCTCATCCTCGACTCCTGGTGGCTGGGCGACGCCGAGCGGGTCACGCGCGAGGCCCCGGCCCCGGTCCTCCGCCTCGATGACGTCGTCGACGTCGCGGGCGGCGCGGCCAACACTGCCGCGAACCTGGCCGCCCTGGGAGCCGAGGTCCGCACGGTCGGAGTCGCGGGCCGCGACCCCGAGGGCGACCGCCTGATCGCCTCGCTCGAGCGCGCGGGTCTTCAGACCGGTGCGATCCTCCGCACCACCGCCGCCACCACGATCAAGACCCGCGTGGTGGGCGGCGACAGCGTCATGCTGCGCGTCGACTCCGGCCCGCACCGCCCCACCGACGCCGAGATCGAGCAGCTCGCCGAGCTCGCGGTCCGGGCGGCCGAGGGCGCCGACGCCGTGCTCGTCTGCGACTACGGCTCCGGCATCCTCCGCTCGGCCGTCGAGCGCGTGCTCGCCGCCCGGCGCCCGGGGCTCCTGGTCGTCGACGCTCACGAGCTCGCCGACTGGGCCTTCGCCCGCCCCGACCTCGTCACGCCCAACGCCAAGGAGGCCGAGGTCCTCCTGGGCGCCGCCCTCGGCCGCGGAGCCGCGAGGGCGACCGCCGTCCGCGACGCCGCCGACCAGCTGCGCGAGCGCTCCGGCGCCCGTCACGTAGTGGTCACCCTCGATCGCGAGGGCAGCCTCGCCCTCGACGAGGACGGCACCGTCAGCCGCACCTTCGCGCAGCCCGCGGAGGAGAAGCAGGCGTCCGGAGCCGGCGACACGTTCGCCGCCACCGCGACGCTCGCCCTGGCCGCCGGCCGCTCCCTCGCCACCGCCGTCGATCTCGCCCAGGCGGCGGCCGACGTCGTCGTCCAGCGCCCCGGCACCTCCGTCTGCTCCGCCGACGACCTCCTCGCCTCCCTCGCCGCCCCGGGCGCCGTGGTCCTCGGCGAGGACCGCCTCGTCGAGGTCCTCGCGGAGGAGTCGCGCCGCGGCCGCCGCATCGTCTTCACCAACGGCTGCTTCGACGTCCTGCACCGCGGGCACACCGCCTACCTCCGCCAGGCGCGCGAGCTCGGCGACGTGCTGGTGGTCGCCGTGAACGACGACGACTCGGTCCGCCGACTCAAGGGCGAGGGCCGACCGATCAATCCCGAGGGCGACCGCGCCGGAGTGATCGCCGAGCTGGGCTGCGTCGACTACGTCACGCTCTTCAGCGGCGACACCCCCATCCCGCTGCTCGAGCGCGTGCAGCCGCACGTCTACGTGAAGGGCGGCGACTACAACCCCGACATGCTCCAGGAGGCGGTGGTCGTCCGCTCCTACGGCGGCACCGTCACGACGGTCGGCTACGTGTCCGAGCACTCCACCACCGAGATGGTGCAGCGCATCCGATCGGCGGCCCCGCGGTGAGCAGCCGGCGCTGGTCGGGCCGCTGGGGGCGGCCCACCGTGCCCGAGGCCCCGCTGATCGACGTGCTCGTGCCGACCGTCGGGCGCCGCGCCGAACTGGCCGCGACCCTCGCCGGTCTCGCCGCGCAGGACGATCCCCCGTTCCGCGTGATGATCAGCGACCAGTCCGACGGTGCGGTCGCCGAGAACGATCCGACCGTGCTCGCGATGCTCCGCGTGCTCGAGGCGCAGGGCCGAGCGCCGTTCGTCAGCCGTCACCTCCCGCGCCGCGGTCTCGCGGAGCAGCGCCACTACCTGCTCTCCCTCTCGAGCGCCCCGGCCGTCCTGTTCCTCGACGACGACGTGTGGCTCGAGCCGGGCACTCTGCTCCGACTGCACGAGGCCCTGGAGCGCCTCGGCTGCGGCTTCGTCGGCTCCGCCGTGCAGGGGCTGTCGTACCTCGGGGACGAGCGCCCGCACGAGCAGGCGGCCTTCCAGCCGTGGGACGACGGCGTGCGGCCCGAGCGCGTCCGCCGCGGCACGCCCGAGTTCGACCGCTGGCCCCTGCACAACGCGGCGAACCTGACGCACCTCGCCGCCCGCCTCGACGTGGCCGAGGGCGACTGGCGCGCCTACCGCGTCGCGTGGCTCGGCGCCTGCATCCTCTACCGCCGCGACGCCCTGGTGGCCAGCGGCGGCTTCGACTTCTGGGAGCAGCTGCCCCCGGAGCACAGCGGCGAGGACGTCGCCGCGCAGTGGCGCGTCATGGAGCGGTTCGGCGGCGCGGGGCTCATCCCCAGCGGCGCCGTCCACCTCGAGACGCCCACGACGGTCACCGACCGGCGCGTCGACGCCTTCGACCGGCTCTTCGCCGAAGAGCACACCCCGTAACACCTGCACGGCGACGAAAGGACAGCACGATGGACGCACCGAACCCTATCCAGATCCAGAAGTACCTCTCCGGAATCGACTACCCCGCCTCGAAGGACACGATCGTCGAGACCGCAGAGAAGGAGAACGCTCCCAGCGACGTCCTCGACGCCCTGCGCGCCATCCCGGAGGGCGACTACGACGCGCCCACCGCGGTGAGCTCGGCCGTCTCGAACGTCTGACCCGCACGCGAGAGGCCCCTCGCGCCCGCCGTCCGGCGGTGCGCGACGGGCCTCTCCTCGTGTCCGGAGCGATCAGACGGTCGCGTCCTCGCGCTCGCGCAGCACTCCCGACTCCAGGGCCTGGAACGAGAGCACCTTGTAGCCCTCGGACTCGAAGAAGATCGTCGCCCGGTCCGACTCGACGCTCATGACCGTGCCGGTGCCCCACTCGCGGTGCTCCACCGACTCGTCGACCGAGAGCGGAGCGTCGGCCGGCGCCGAGGAGGCCGCCTCCTGCTGCGCCTCGTGCCGCTCGCAGCCGTCGCAGTTGCCGCACCACTCCGGGCCCTCGACGCCGAAGTAGTCGAGCAGCACCCGCCGGCGGCACTGCTGCGTCTCGGCGTACGCGCGCATCATCGACAGCCGCGACTCCGCGATCCGCTCCCGGGAGGCCACGGCGTCGGCCACCGCCTGCACGGCGTCGTCGGCGCTCGCCTCGCGGGTGGGGCGGACGCCCTTCCCGGTCTCGATCAGACCCGCGTCGGCGAGATCGTTGACGAGTCGGGAGAGGGTCCGGGCCGGCTTCCCGAGCTCCTGCGCGAGCTCCGCGATCGTGCGACCGGGCTCCGCGCTCACCGCGGCCCAGATCACGCGCAGCGCGGCCTTGTCGACCGAGCGCTTGGCGAAGAAGCGGCGCAGCCCCAGGTCCTCGGCGCGGTAGTGCAGCGCGCCGGTCGCTGGCTCGCCGTCGCGTCCCGCCCGCCCGATCTCCTGGTAGTAGGCGTCCAGCGACTCGGTCGTGGTCGCGTGCAGCACGAAGCGCACGTCCGCGCGGTCGATGCCCATCCCGAACGCGGAGGTGGCGACGACGACGTCGAGCTCGCCCGCGCGCCAGCGCTCGTGCACCTCGCGACGTTCGGACACCTTCAGCCCCGCGTGGTACGCCGCGACCGTGCGGCCCTCCGCGCCGATCTCCTCGGCGTACGTCTCGGTCTCCTTGCGCGTCGCGACGTAGACGAGTCCCGGAGCCGTCCAGCTCCGCGCCTCCTCGACCACGGCCGCGCGCTTCTCGTTCTCGCTCTCGTGGCGGTGCACGACGAGGCGGATCTCGGGCCGGTCCACGCCGTGGACCTGCACCTCCGGGTCCGTCATGCGCAGGCGCTCGATGATCTCGGCCCGCACGGGGCCGGACGCCGTCGCGGTCATCGCGAGCACCGGAGGGTCGCCCAGCTCGCCGCGCACGTCCGCGAGACGGAGGTAGTCGGGCCGGAAGTCGTGCCCCCAGCTCGAGACGCAGTGCGCCTCGTCGACGACCAGGAGCGAGACGCCCGCCTTCGCGAGACGCGCCACGTTCTCGGCCTTCGCGAGCTGCTCAGGCGCGAGGAGCACGTAGAGCGGACCGCCCTCGTCGATGCGCTCCCAGGCGCGGGCGACCGCCGCGGCGCCCAGGGAGGAGTTCACCGCGACGGCGGGCGGCGCCGCCGGCGCGGCTTCGATCGAGGCGAGCTGATCGGCCTGCAGGGCGACGAGCGGAGAGACGACGAGGACGACTCCCCCGCGCTCGGCTCCCGCGATCTGGTACACGGCGGACTTGCCGCCGCCCGTCGCGAGGACCAGCAGGGTGTCGCGTCCGGAGGCCGCCGATTCGATCGCCTCGCGCTGCCCCGGCAGGAGCGACGTCCAGCCGAAGTCCTCTCGGGCGATGCGTGCGACGGGGTCGTTCCGGGACGAGTTCATGCCTTCGACGCTACGTCGAACACCCCTTCGAGGGACTCCGCTTGACAGCTCGGGGGAGCTCGGTGAAGCGCTCCCAGCCGCCCCGCCCGCCGACGCGCCGGTCGCTTCCGCGACCTGTTTGTCAACGTCCTGCGGCGCCGCCGGCTCCGTGCTGGGCTGGAGATCCACCGACGAGAGGAACAGACATGGCGAACGAGGACCTCCCCGAGCAGACCACCGGAGCCGGCGCGACCGCGGGCGCCGACCCGACCGCCGTCGACGGCGCGCAGACCACCCTCCCCGGCGAGGACGCGACGGACGCCTCGATGGCGGGAGCCGCTCCCGGCGGCACCGCGATCGACCGCGGGACGTCCGACCAGGTCACCGACCTGGACAGCGGAGGCGACTCCGTCGCCGACGACGACGAGCTGCCCGACGAGACGACCGGCCCGACCACCGCCGACTGACCCTCCCGCTCCACGCCTCCGGCACACTTCCGGGTCGCGGAGGTCCGTCCGGCTCGCAGAACGACGTTCGGCTCGCGAGGATCAGCGATCCCTGCGAGCCGAACGCCTTCCTGCGAGCCGGATGTCCGACCGGGGCCGGACCGGAGACCCTCAGTTCCGGACGATCACCGGATTGAACAGCGTCCCGATCCCCTCGATGTCGATCGCCACCGTGTCCCCGTTCGCGATCGGCCCTATCCCGGCCGGCGTGCCGGTGAGGATGATGTCCCCCGGCAGCAGGGTGAACACCCGCGACACGTACGCCACGATCTCGGGCACCCCGTGGATCATGTCGCCCGTGTTCCCGGACTGCACGCGGCGTCCGTTCACGCGCGTCTCCAAGGCCGCCTCGTTCCAGACGAACTCGGTCTCGATGACCGGCCCGATCGGGCAGAACGTGTCGTAGCCCTTCGCCCGCGTCCACTGGCCGTCGCTCTGCTGCAGGTCGCGCGCCGTGACGTCGTTCGCGATCGTGTACCCGAAGACGACGTCCTCGTAGTCCTCCGCGCGCACGTTCCGCGCGACGGCGCCGATCACGATCGCGAGCTCGCCCTCGTAGTCGACCTGCCGGCTGTCCTCGGGCAGCACGATCGCCTCGTCCGGCCCGATCACGGAGGTGTTGGGCTTGAGGAACATCAGCGGCTCGGCCGGGGCGTCCCCGCCCATCTCGGCCGCGTGGTCCGAGTAGTTCTTGCCGATGCCGACGACCTTCGAGCGCGGGATCACCGGGGCGAGGAGCTTCGCCTCCGAGATCGGGATGCGCTCCCCCGTCGTGTCGAATCCGGCGAACATCGGGTCCCCGGCGAGCACGACGAGGTCGTCCTCGTCGACGATCCCGAAGTGGATCGCTCCCCCGTTGTCCCCCGAGCGCTGCGTGGCGAATCGTGCGATCTTCATGCGTCCAACCTCGTCATCCATCCGTGCCGGTCCTCGCGGCGTCCGTACTGGATGCCGGTCAGCTCCTCCCGCAGCGACATCGTGAGCTCGCCCGCGGGCGCGCCCTCGCGGCCGACCGAGAAGCCCTCGCCCTTGAGCTCGGCGATCGGAGTGATGACCGCGGCGGTCCCGCACGCGAACACCTCCACCACGTCGCCCGACGTCACTCCATCGCGCCACTCGTCGATGCTCACACGACGCCGCTCGACGCGGTGGCCGCGGTCCTCGGCGAGCTGCAGCACGCTGTCGCGCGTGATGCCCTCGAGGATCGAGTCCGACTCCGGAGTGACGAGCGTGCCGTCCTTCTTGACCAGCACCACGTTCATGCCGCCGAGCTCCTCGATGTACTGCGACTCCTGCGAGTCCAGGAACAGCACCTGCGCGCAGCCGTGCTCGTACGCCTCCTGCTGCGGCAGCAGCGACGAGGCGTAGTTGCCGCCGGTCTTCGCGGCGCCGGTGCCGCCCTTGCCCGCCCGGGCGTAGGAGGTGGAGAGCCAGATCGACACGGGAGCGACGCCGCCCGAGAAGTAGGCGCCCGCGGGGCTCGCGATCACGTAGTAGCCGACCTTCTCGGCCGCGCGCACCCCCAGGAACGCCTCCTTCGCGAACATGAAGGGCCGCAGGTACAGGCTCGTCTCGGGCTCCGAGGGCACCCAGTCGCCGTCGACCGCGATGAGCTGGCGGAGCGACTCGAGGAAGTGCCCGGTCGGCAGCTCCGGCAGTGCGAGGCGGCGGGCCGAGCGCTGCAGGCGCGCGGCGTTCGCCTCGGGGCGGAACGTCCAGATCGAGCCGTCCGCGTGGCGGTACGCCTTCATCCCCTCGAAGATCTCCTGCGCGTAGTGCAGGACCGCCGCGGCGGGGTCGAGCGCGATCGGCCCGTAGGGCTGCACGCGCGGGCGGTGCCAGCCGCCGGTGCGCGACCAGCAGATGTCGACCATGTGGTCGGTGAAGAAGACGCCGAAGCCGGGGTCGGCGAGGATCCGGTCGCGCTCCTCGGCCGAGCGCGGCTCGGGGTTCGGGGTCACCTGGAAGGCGAGATCCTGCGGGGCGAGCGGGAGGGGGATGGTCATCAGGGGTTCTCTCTACGAAGGCGTCGGGGAGGAGGGGCCGCCGGGGCGAAGGTCAGCGCAGGCGCGCGACGATCGCGTCGCCGATCGCCGAGGTGGCGCGGACGGAGCCGTCGCGGGACTCGATGTCGGCGGTCACCGCCGCCGTCACGCGAGCGGCCTCGTCGGTGCGGCCCAGGTGGTCCAGCAGCAGCGCCACCGAGAGGATCGCGGCGGTCGGATCGGCGAGCTGCTTCCCGGCGATGTCGGGCGCGGATCCGTGGACCGGCTCGAACATGCTGGGGAACGCGCCGTCGGGGTTGATGTTGCCCGAGGCGGCGAGGCCGATGCCGCCGCTGATCGCGCCGGCCAGATCGGTCAGGATGTCGCCGAAGAGGTTGTCGGTGACGATGACGTCGAACCTAGCAGGGTCGGTCACGAGGAAGATCGTCGCCGCGTCCACGTGGAGGTAGTCGACGGCCACGTCCTCGTAGGTGGCCCCCACCTCGTCCACGAACCGCTTCCACAGCGATCCGGAGAACACGAGCACGTTGGTCTTGTGCACGAGGGTGAGCTTGGAGCGGCGCTTGCGGGCCAGCTCGAACGCGTGGCGCACCACGCGCTCGACGCCGTAGGCCGTGTTCACCGACACCTCGTTGGCGATCTCGTGCGGGGTGCCCTGCCGGATCGCCCCGCCGTTGCCGACGTACGGGCCCTCGGTGCCCTCGCGGACCACCACGAAGTCGACGTCGCCGGGCTCGGAGAGCGGCGACGGCACGCCCGGGTACACGCGGGTCGGGCGCAGGTTCACGTAGTGGTCGAGCGCGAAGCGCAGGCGCAGCAGCAGTCCGCGCTCGATGTTCGCGTCCTTCAGCCGCGGGTCCCCGGGAACCCCGCCGACGGCGCCCAGGAGGATCGCGTCGTGGGCCGCGATCGCCGCCAGGTCCTCGTCGGTGAGCACGTCGCCGGTCTCGAGGAACCGGGCCGCCCCGAGCGAGAACGGGGTCTTCTCGATCACCAGGTCGGAGTCGGCGGTCACCGCGTCGAGGACCTTCACGGCCTCGGCGATCACCTCCGGTCCGATCCCGTCTCCGGGGATGACGGCGAGCTTCACGGTGCGGGGCATGGGCATCCTCAGGCGTGCGGGGAGGGCAGATACGATCCCAGCGTACTCTCGGGCACTCAGCTGCGGCGCAGGCGCCAGGCGGCGATGACGGCCGCGAGCAGCACGAGGCCCACTCCGATCCACGCCGACCAGCCCACTCCGGCGTCGAACGCCGCACCGGCCGAGGCCAGGAGGCTCGCCGCGGAGTCGGCGGGCAGCTCGCCCGCCACCGACACCGCGCCGCCCAGGGTCTCCCCCGCGCGCTGCACCTGCCCGGCGTCGAGACCCTCGGGCAGCACCACGCCGCTGCGGTACGCCGCCGTCAGCACGGTCCCGAGTGTCGCGGTCCCGAGCACCGCGCCCAGCTCGTAGGCCGTCTCGGACACCGCGGAGGCGGCTCCGGCCTTGTCGGCCGGGGCGTTCGCGAGGACGAGCTCGTTCGAGACCGTCTCGGCCGCGCCGATGCCCAGCCCGAGGAACGCGAACGAGACCGCGACCGTCAGAGCCGTGGCTCCCCCCTCGACGCCGCTGCCGAGGGCCAGCAGTGCGTAGCCGACGGCCGACACCACGAGCCCGGCGGGCACGACGACGCGCGGGGAGATGCGGCGCGCGACGGGCACGACGCCCAGTCCCGCCACGATCATGACCGCGAGCCCCGGCACGAGCACGAGCCCCGCCTGCAGCGGCGAGAGGCCGACGACCAGCTGCAGGTGCTGCGAGACGAAGAAGAGCCCGCCGACGAGCGCGACGACGCTGAGGAGGTTGACGACGATCGCCGCGCTGAACGAGCCGCGGCGGAAGAGCGAGAGATCGAGCATCGGCACCGCGCGGCGCTGCTGGCGCCGCACGAACAGCACGCCGCTCACCGCGCCGACCACCAGCGCGACCACGGCCACGGCGTCGACCCCGTGCTCGGCCGCCGACTTCACCGCGTAGACGATCGGGGCCATGGTGGCGAGCGAGAGGACGATGCTGACCACGTCGACCGGCCCCGGGTGCGGATCGCGCGACTCCGGCACCAGGATCGGCGCGAGCACGACCAGCGGCAGCAGCACGGGCACCGCGAGCAGGAACACCGCGCCCCACGGGAAGCTCTCGAGAAGGACCCCGCCTACGAGCGGCCCCACAGCCGAGCCCACCGCGAAGCCGGTGGCCCAGATCGCGATGGCGAGCCTGCGCTGGTCGCGGTTCGGGAACAGGCTGCGCAGGAGCGACAGCGTCGAGGGCATCAGGGTCGCCCCGAACAGGCCCAGCGCCGCGCGGGCCGCGATGAGCGCCCCGGCCGTCGGAGCGAAGGCCGCGGCCACCGAGACGACGGCGAAGCCGATCGCGCCGATCACGAGCAGCTTCCGACGGCCCACCCGGTCGCCCAGGCTCCCCATCGCGACCAGGAGGCCCGCGAGCACCAGCGGGTACGCGTCGACGATCCACAGCAGCTCGGTACCCGTCGGTCCGAGGTCCTCGGCGATCAGCGGCAGCGCGAAGTTGAGAACGGTGTTGTCGACCGAGACCAGCAGCACCGGCAGCATCAGCACCGCGAGGGCGAG
The DNA here is from genome assembly GCF_023743255.1 of Rathayibacter rubneri. Classification (NCBI taxonomy): domain Bacteria; kingdom Bacillati; phylum Actinomycetota; class Actinomycetes; order Micrococcales; family Microbacteriaceae; genus Rathayibacter; species Rathayibacter rubneri. The sequence continues at coordinate 10,373 of NZ_JAMRYM010000018.1, forward strand.
CCATGCGCGGCGGCCGACGCGGTCGGCGGCGGCGGGGGGAACGGTCACGGAGGCGGTGCGGGCGGACACGGTGGTGCTCTCTCTCGGAGTCGGGTCGCGCCGGGCGCGGAAGGGCTCGGCCGGCGACTCCGGAAGTATACCGTCCAGCCGGTACAGTAACGCAAGGGCGACCGTAGGATGGGGGCCGTGCCCCCCGCCTCCTCCGCCCGCGACCGCGTCCTCGACGCCTTCGAGGAACTGCTGAACGAGCAGGGCGAGCGCGCCGCGACCCTCGATGCCGTCGCCCGCGCGGCCGGCGTCTCCAAGGGCGGGCTGCTCTACCACTTCCCCTCGAAGGACGCCCTCGTCGACGGCCTGCTCCAGCGCCTCGACGAGCGCCTGGCCGAGGACATCGAGCGCATCCGCGCGTCGGACGAGGGCGTCGTTCCCTACCTGATCCGCACGTCCTTCGCGGTCGACACCCCCTTCGACCGCACCATCCTCGCCGTCTCCCGCATCGCGCAGGGCAACGACGAGCGCGCGAGCGCCGGCCTCGCCCGCCTCCACGACAGCTGGACCGCGGTGGTCGCCGAGGCGGTCGGCGATCCCCTGGTCGCGCGCGCGATCGTGCTGATGAGCGACGGGCTCTACTACAACTCCGCCCTGCTGCCCACGGGCAGGGAGTCGCCCGGCGACGTCGACGAGGTCCTCGCGATCATCGACCGCCTGCTCGCCGCGCCCGGCGCCGAGCACTGATCCCGGAACGACGGAGCCCGCCCCGCGTGCACTCGCGGGACGGGCTCGGAACGCGCTCGAGGAGCGCCGGGGTCACTGCTCCGTGATGTCGATCTCCTGCATGATGTCGGCGTCGATCGCGACGCGGACCTTCTCGAGCAGGCCCGCCGGCGCCGGCGAGTCGATCGTGATCACCGAGAGGGCCTTGCCGCCCGCCTCGGTGCGAGCGACCTGCATGCCCGCGATGTTCACCGAGGCCTCGCCGAACTCGCGGCCGTAGACCGCGACGATGCCGGGGCGGTCGACGTAGCTCATGACGACGTGGTGCTTCGCGATCGGCACCTCGACGTCGTAGCCGTTGATCGCGACGAGCTTCTCGACCTGCTTGGTGCCGGTGAGCGTGCCCGAGACCGAGATCTGCGAGCCGTCCGAGAGGGCGCCGCTCAGCGTGATCAGGTTGCGGTACTCGTCCGAGACGGCGTCGGTGATCAGGCGCACCTCGATGCCGCGCTGCTCCGCGAGGACCGGGGCGTTGACGTACGAGACGGTCTCGGACACGACGTTGGTGAACACGCCCTTGAGCGCCGCGAGCTTGAGCACCTTGACGTCGTAGCCGGCGAGCTCGCCGCGCACCTCGACGTCGATCGAAGTGACGGGCGAGTGCGCGAGGCCGGCGAAGACCTGCCCGAGCTTCTCGACCAGCGGGATGCCGGGGCGGACGTACTCGTCGATGACGCCTCCGGCGACGTTCACCGCGTCGGGGACGAGCTCGCCCGACAGCGCGAGGCGCACCGACTTGGCGACCGAGACGCCGGCCTTCTCCTGCGCCTCGTCGGTCGACGCTCCGAGGTGCGGAGTGACGACGACGTTCTCGAGCGCCAGCAGCGGCGAGCCGACCGGCGGCTCCTTGACGAACACGTCGAGCCCGGCGCCGGCGATGGTGTTCGCGACGAGCGCGCGGTGCAGCGCGTCCTCGTCGATCAGCCCGCCGCGGGCGACGTTGACGATGTAGGCGCTCGGCTTCATCAGCGCGAGCTGCTCGTCCGAGATCATGCCGGTCGTCTCGGGGGTCTTCGGCATGTGGATCGTGATGAAGTCGCTCTGCGCGAGGAGCTCCTCGAGCGACAGGAGCGTGACTCCGAGCTGCTGCGCGCGAGCGCTGGTGACGTAGGGGTCGTACGCGACGACGTCCACGCCGAAGGCCTGCAGGCGCGCGGTGATGAGAGCGCCGATGCGGCCGAGGCCGATGATGCCGACGGTCTTCTCGTAGAGCTCGGTGCCGGTGTACTTCGAGCGCTTCCACAGCCCCTGCGCGAGCGCGCTGTGCGCCGCCGGGATGTGGCGGGCGAGGCTCAGGATGTGGCCCACGGTCAGCTCGGCCGCCGAGATGATGTTGGAGGTCGGCGCGTTGACGACCATGACGCCGGCGGCGGTCGCCGCGGTGATGTCGACGTTGTCGAGACCCACTCCCGCGCGTGCGATCACCTTCAGCGACGGCGCCGCGGCGATGGCCTCGGCGTCGACCTGCGTCGCCGAGCGGACGAGGATCGCGTCGGCGGTGCCGAGCGCCTCGAGCAGCGCCGGGCGGTCGGTGCCGTCCACGTTCCTGACCTCGAAGTCGGGACCCAGGGCGTCGACGGTGGCGGGCGAGAGTTCTTCGGCGATCAGGACGACCGGCTTTGTCACGAGTGCGCTTCCTTCGGGGAGGGGACGGTGCAGGCGCCGGACGCGGGGTCGTGGAGCCCCCGCCACTGTAGCGGAGGCCCGCCTCTCGGCCCCGCTGTGTGACGCGGCTCAGCCGAGGGTGACGAGGCTCGCGAAGCCGAAGACCTGCTGCAGGTCCAGCGACAGCGCCGCCGAGACGCACAGCGCGGCGAGCAGGAGGCCCGCCCGGGCGGCGACCCCTCGGCGCCGACCCAGCACCAGGGCGAGGACGAAGCAGACGACGGGGAGGGCGAGCGAGAGCAGCAGCACCGTCCAGCCGGTGGCGTTCAGATCCGTGCCCAGGCCCGCCGCGTAGGCGCGGATGCCGACGAGGTTGCCGATCGCCTCCCACACGTCCCAGGCGAGGAGCGCGCCGACGACCACGGCGAGCAGGACGGTCAGGGCGAGGCCCTTGCCGCGCCCCGTCCGTCGGCCGCCGAGGGTCGCCTTCACGGCGGTGTCGTCCGTCATCCTCACGCCCCCTTCAGGAACGGCAGCGGAGCCAGCAGCACGAGCCCGGCGAGCAGCCAGAGCACGCGGGTGCGCACCCGGGAGTCGCGGGCGCCGAGCAGGACGACGGCGAACCAGGTGACCGGAGCGGCGACCGCCAGCCAGAGGCCGAGTCCGTAGAGCGCACCGCCGAGCGGATCCCCGGCGAAGGTCGCCGTGATCGTCGCGTTCTGCCGGGTCGCGGTGATCATCCAGCCGATCGTGTACAGGAGGTAGAGCCCGGCGGTGACGCCGGTGGCGACCAGGAGCACGGAGGAGGCGGCGGCCGCCTCGGCCTCGGTCGTCCGGTCGTCGTCCTCGGCTCCGTCGTCCTCGGCTCCGTCGTCCTCGAGGAGCTCCTCCGGGACCTCCTCGGCGGTCTCGCCGTCGAGGGCAGGGCGCGAGGCGGGCGCCGAGCGCACCGCCCGCGGCGGACGTCGTCGCGTCGCGGTCTCCCCGGCCGCGAGCGTCGGGTCCTCGTCCTCGCCCGCCCAGCTGAGCGCGTCGTCGTCCCTGGCATCGATCACCCCGACACCCTAACCGCGCCCGCCTTCCAGGAGGCTCGGAGCCGCCGTCGCCCGGGCGTCACCTCGCAGACACCCCCGCGCCACCAGCCGGTCCCCCGTCCGCGCGATTCTCCTCCGATGGGGGAACGCACTGCGGCGGCCGGCGAGCGGCGCTTCGTCGCGATCGGCGACTCCTTCACCGAGGGCGTCGGCGATCCGCACCCGCGGCTGCCCAACGGCGTCCGCGGCTGGGCCGACCGGGTCGCGGACCGGCTCGCGAAGGCGGAGCCCGGCTGGGAGTACGCGAACCTCGCGATCCGCTCGAAGCGCCTCGCCCAGATCCGCGACGAGCAGCTGCAGCCCGCCCTCGCACTGCGGCCGACGCTCGTCTCCCTCTACGCGGGCGGGAACGACATCCTCGACCTCGGCACCGACATGTGCGTCCTGGTCCGCGAGTACGAGAGCCTCGTCGACGCCCTGGCCACCACCGGAGCCTCGCTCGTCCTGTTCACCGGGTTCGACATCCCGGGGCTGCCCGCACCGCGGATGTTCGTCCGCCGCAATCGGATCTACAACAGCGCCGTCCGCCGCATCGCCCGCGAACGCGGCGCGATCCTCGTCGACTACTGGCGCATGCAGGCGTTCCGCGAGCCGATGATGTGGTCGCCCGACCGGATGCACCTCTCCAAGCGCGGCCACCGCTACCTCGCGGCTCGCGTGCTCGAGATCCTCGGCGTCCCGCACACGATCTCGGCGGGTCCGTGGGAGGCGCCAGAGCCGCTGACTCCGCGGGAGTGGCTGCGCGACCAGCACCGCTGGACCGCCGACTGGCTGCTCCCGCTCGTCGGACGCAAGATCCGCCGGGTCACTCTGGGCGACGGCCTGCAGCCGCGCTGGCCGGACCCGGTGCGCGTACCGCCGAAGGGCGGCCTGCGCCGCCTCGCCCGCGACGCAGGCGGCTAGCTCAGCAGCGGCAGCACGATCACCGGGAGCAGGGCCACCGCCAGCAGGACGATCGGCGCGATCCGTCCCGCGACGGGATTCTCGGGCGCCGCCTTCCGCGACGCACCGGACAGCGCCCGTCGGTCGATCCCGGCCACTCCCCCGCGGACCGACAGCGGCCCCTCCTCGAGGTCTCCCGGCCACAGCTCGGTGAGCAGGCGACGGCTCCGGGCCAGATGCGCATCGGCGTCCGTCCTCATGGCTATCGGCAGAGCGCTCGCCTGCGACGACCCGATGCCCACGGCGGCCCCCGCCGCAGCGAGGACGCCGGCCGCGAGCACGCGCCCGTCCTCCACGCCGAGGACCACGGCCGAGATCAGCAGGAGAGCGCCCGCTCCCGCCGCGAGGACGCCGGCGAGCGAGAGCAGGCTGAAGACCACCGAGCGGCGCCAGAGGCCGGCCGATGCGCTCCGCGACCGCGCATCAGCCCGCTCCGCAGCCGACGGTGCGAGGATCCTCGCGAGGTCCGCCGGGGTCAGGGCGTCCTCGGGCAGCCGGACGTCGTACGGGAGATCGGCGGTCTGGTCGAGGTCGCTCCGGTCGAAGTCGGAGGGCACCGGCCACGCGGCGCGCGTGAACCGCTGCGCCGCTCGTTCCGACCGGTGGCGGAGTGCGACCGCGGTGGCGACCAGCGTCGTCGCCGCGATCAGCGCGAGCGGGAATCCCGCGAGGATGCGCAGCAGCGGCGGCGACGACTCCAGGATCCCGCCGGACAGCAGCGCGAGCGCCGCCGCGAGCCCCGCCCCCGTCAGCCCGGAGAGGACGACCCCCGCCGACACTCCCCACGACATCCCGTCCCGAGCCGCCGCAGTCGTCTCGTCCCACTGCCGCAGCCGCCGCGCCCGTCGCTCCATCCGCCCCACGCTACCCGCAGCAGCGAGGGCGGACCCGCGTCCTGCGCGCGCCCTCCTAGCCGGTCGAGCAGCCCCGCGGGGTCGCATCGAGACCCGCACCTCTCAGCCTCGATCTCCCGGGAACAGACCCCGCCCCCTCCTGCTGGTCGAGCAGCCCCGCAGGGGCGTAGTGAGCGGCGGAACCGCGTTGCTCGTCAGTCTGCTGGTCGAGTAGCCCCGCAGGGGCGTATCGAGACCCGCGTCCACCAGCAGATGCGCTGATGACCCGGCCTCGTGGCGATGGTGGATCTCGATACGCCCGCTGCGCGGGCTACTCGATCAGCAGAGGCGGCCCGGACGCGAGGGAACCCCGACCCGTCGAGGGAGCCCGCAGGAGCGGGTTCCTTCGACGGTCCGGGGTTCCCTCGGTCCGTCCGACGTCAGTGCGTCAGCGCGCGACGCTGCCGTCGGTGTAGTCGGTGTCGGTCTGCTTCCAGGCGAACAGCTTGCGCAGCTCGCGGCCGGTCGCCTCGATCGGGTGCTGCTCGCCCTTGGCGCGCAGCTCCTGGAACTCGGGCGCTCCGGCGTCCTGGTCCGCGATGAAGCGCTTCGCGAACGCGCCGCTCTGGATGTCGCCGAGGACCGCCTGCATGTTCGCCTTGACGCTGGGGTCGATGACGCGGGGGCCCGACACGTAGTCGCCGTACTCGGCGGTGTCGGAGACCGACCAGCGCTGCTTGGCGATGCCGCCCTCCCACATGAGGTCCACGATCAGCTTGAGCTCGTGGAGCACCTCGAAGTAGGCGATCTCGGGCTGGTAGCCGGCCTCGACGAGGGTCTCGAAGCCGTACTGCACGAGCTGCGAGGTGCCGCCGCAGAGCACGGCCTGCTCGCCGAACAGGTCGGTCTCGGTCTCCTCGGTGAAGGTGGTCTTGATGACGCCCGCGCGGGTGCCTCCGATGGCCTTCGCGTAGGACTTCGCGGTCTCCCAGGCGGTGCCCGACGCGTCGTTCTCGACGGCGATGATGTCCGGGATGCCGCGGCCGGCGACGAACTCGCGGCGCACGGTGTGGCCCGGGGCCTTCGGCGCGATGAGGATCACGTCGACGCCCGCGGGCGCCTCGATGTAGCCGAAGCGGATGTTGAAGCCGTGCGCGAAGGCGAGCGTCTTGCCCTCGGTCAGCTTGTCCGCGATCTGCTCGCTGTAGATCGCGCGCTGGTGCTGGTCCGGCGCGAGGATCATGATCAGGTCGGCCCAGTCGGCGGCGTCGGCGACGCTCTTGACCTCGAAGCCGTCGTCCTCGGCCTTGGCGGTCGACTTCGACCCGTCCTTGAGCGCGATGACGACCTGGACGCCGGAGTCGCGGAGGTTCTGCGCGTGGGCGTGGCCCTGCGAGCCGTAGCCGACGATGGCGACCTTCTTGGCCTGGATGATCGAGAGATCGGCGTCGGTGTCGTAGATGAGCTCGGTCACGTGGTGTGTCCTTTTCTGTTGAGGAGTGGTCGCGGTCAGTTCTTGAAGACGCGCTCGGTGATCGACTTCGAGCCGCGCCCGATGGCGAGCAGGCCCGACTGCGCGATCTCCTTGATGCCGTAGGGCTCGATGACGCGGAGGAAGGCGTTGGTCTTCCCGGAGTCGCCCGTCACCTCGATGACGAGCGCGTCGGTCGCGACGTCGACCACGCGGGCGCGGAAGAGGTTCACGGCCTCGAGCACCTGCGAGCGGGTGACGTTGTCGACGCGCACCTTCACGAGCAGGTGCTCGCGGTGCACCGACTGGTCGGGGTCGAGCTCGACGATCTTGATCACGTTGACGAGCTTGTTGAGCTGCTTCGTGACCTGCTCGAGCGGGAGGTCCTCGACGTCGACCGCGACCGTGATGCGCGACAGGCCGTCGAGCTCGGTCGGGCCCACGGCGAGGGACTCGATGTTGAAGCCGCGGCGGGCGAAGAGCCCGGCGACACGGGTGAGCAGTCCCGGCTTGTCCTCGACGAGCAGGGAGAGAACGTGGTGCGTCATGCGGTCTACTCCTCGTCGTCCCAGGTCGGGCTGTGGTCTCTGGCGTACTGGACGTAGCTGTTCGAGACGCCCTGGGGCACCATCGGCCACACCATCGAATCGCGGCTGACCACGAAGTCGATGACCACGGGACGGTCGTTCGTCGCGATGGCGAGGCGGATCGCGTCGTCGATCTCCTCGGGCTTCGTGACCCGGATGCCGAGAGCGCCGTACGCGTCGGCCAGCTTCACGAAGTCGGGCACGCGCACGGTGTCGTGTCCCGTGTTGAGGTCGGTGTTGGAGTAGCGGCCCTCGTAGAAGAGGGTCTGCCACTGCCGCACCATGCCGAGCGAGGAGTTGTTGATCACCGCGACCTTGATCGGGATGTCGTTGATCGTGCAGGTGGCGAGCTCCTGATTGGTCATCTGGAAGCAGCCGTCGCCGTCGATCGCCCACACGACGCGGTCGGGTTCGCCGACCTTGGCGCCCATGGCGGCCGGGACGGAGTAGCCCATCGTGCCGGCACCGCCCGAGTTCAGCCACGAGTTGGGGCGCTCGTACTTGATGAACTGCGCGGCCCACATCTGGTGCTGGCCGACTCCGGAGGCGAAGACGCCCTCGGGGCCGGTGAGCTCGCCGATCCGCTTGATCACGTACTGCGGCGAGAGCTGGCCGTCGGTCGGCTCCGTGTAGCCGAGCGGGAACTCCTCCTGGAGGCCCTTGAGGTACGACCACCACTCGGAGGTGTCGGGCGCGCCGCCGTCGATCGCCTTCGCGAACGCGTCGGTGAGGTCGGGCAGCACGTCCTTGAGGTCGCCCACGATCGGCACGTCGGCGGTGCGGATCTTGGAGATCTCGGCGGGGTCGATGTCGACGTGCACGACCTTGGCGTGCGGAGCGAAGAGCGCCGCCTTGCCGGTCACGCGGTCGTCGAAGCGCGAGCCGAGCGCGAGGATGAGGTCGGCCTCCTGCAGCGCCAGCACCGCGGGGACGGTGCCGTGCATGCCGGGCATGCCGAGGTGCTGGTCGTGCGAGTCCGGGAACGCTCCGCGGGCCATCAGCGTGGTGACCACCGGGGCGCCGGACGCCTCGGCGAACGCCAGGAGCTCGGCGGAGGCGCGGGCGCGGATGATGCCGCCGCCGACGTAGAGCACCGGCTTCTTCGACTCGGCGAGCAGCTGGGCCGCGGCCTGGATCTGCTTGCCGTGCGCCTTGGTGACGGGCCGGTAGCCGGGCAGGTCGATCTTCGGCGGCCAGAGGAACGGCGCCTCGTTCTGCTGCGCGTCCTTCGTGATGTCGACGAGGACGGGGCCGGGGCGGCCGGTCGTCGCGATGAGGGCGGCGGAGGCGAGCGCCTGCGGGATGTCCTCGGGGCGCGTGACCAGGATCGAGTGCTTCGTGATCGGCATGGTGATGCCGACGATGTCCGCCTCCTGGAAGGCGTCGGTGCCCATCAGCGTCGAGAAGACCTGGCCGGTGATCGCGAGCATCGGGACGGAGTCCATGTAGGCGTCCGCGATGGCCGTGACGAGGTTCGTCGCTCCAGGGCCGGACGTCGCGATGCAGACGCCGAGCTTGCCTGTCGCCGAGGCGTAGCCCTCGGCGGCGTGGCCGGCGCCCTGCTCGTGGCGGACCAGGATGTGGCGGATCTTCGACGAGTCCATCAGCGGGTCGTAGACCGGGAGGATCGCGCCTCCGGGCAGACCGAAGACGTCCTCGATGCCGAGCATCTCGAGCGAGCGGACGACCGCCTGCGCTCCGGTGAGGTTCTCGGCCTCGGGGGCCGGGGCCGCAGCGGACGCGGCGGGACGGGGTGGCTGGGGCGTCGGTGCGGGATGCACGGCGGACGGGTCCGGGGTCATGCGGGTGTCGTTTCCTTCGAGAGGGAGTGCGGCGGCGGGCACCGGACCGCGAGGTCCGGAACCCGGGAGGCGCGAGTGCGCGGCCGACCGGAGCGGGCCGGGGTCACCCGGTGGTGGCGCCCACGGCCGCCGAGCGCACGAGCTTGGCGTACTTGGCGAGGACACCGCGGGTGTAGCGCGGAGGAAGGGGGGCCCAGCCTTCTCGGCGGGCGGCGAGCTCGGAGTCGTCGACAAGTAGGTCGATCGAGCGAGCGGCGATGTCGACCCGAATCGGGTCCCCATCGCGGACGAATGCGATGGGACCTGCGTCCACCGATTCGGGTGCGATGTGTCCGATGCACAGGCCGGTTGTGCCGCCTGAGAATCGTCCGTCGGTCAAGAGTAGTACATCTTTTCCGAGCCCCGCGCCCTTGATGGCGGCGGTGATGGCGAGCATCTCGCGCATCCCCGGGCCGCCCTTCGGGCCCTCGTAGCGGATGACCACCACGTCGCCCTTCTCGATCTCGCCGTTCGTCAGGGCGTCCATCGCGGCGCGCTCGCGCTCGAAGACGCGCGCGGGGCCCTCGAACACGGAGGCGTCGAAGCCGGCGGTCTTGACGACCGCGCCCTCGGGGGCGAGCGAGCCCTTGAGGATCGTGAGGCCGCCCGTCGCGTGGATCGGGTTGTCGAGCGTGCGGATGACCTCGCCGTCCAGCGGCGCGATGTCCATCGCCGCGAGGTTCTCGGCGACCGTCTTCCCGGTGACCGTGAGGCAGTCGCCGTGCAGGAGGCCGGCGTCCAGCAGCGCCTTCATGACGGCGGGCACGCCGCCGTGGCGGTCGACGTCGTTCATGACGTACTTGCCGAACGGCTTGAGGTCGCCGATGTGCGGGATCGTGTCGCCGATGCGGTTGAAGTCGTCGATCGTGAGGTCGACCTCGGCCTCGTTGGCGATCGCGAGCAGGTGCAGGATGACGTTGGTCGACCCGCCGAAGGCCATCGCGACGGCGATCGCGTTCTCGAACGCCTCCTTCGTCAGGATGTCGCGCGCGGTGGTGCCGTTGCGCAGCATCTCGACCACGGCCTCCCCCGACTTCCGGGCGAAGTAGTCGCGGCGGCGGTCGGCCGCGGCGGGCGAGGCGGAGCCGGGCAGGCTCATCCCGAGCGCCTCGGCGACGCTGGCCATGGTGTTCGCGGTGTACATGCCGCCGCACGAGCCCTCGCCCGGGGCGAAGGCGCACTCGATGCGCTTGGCGTCCTCCTCGGACATGATGCCGGCCTTCACGCCGCCGACCGCCTCGAAGGAGTCGATGATCGTGATGTCCTTCTCGGTGCCGTCCGAGAGCTTCACCCAGCCCGGGGCGATGGAGCCCGCGTAGACGAAGACGGCGGCGAGGTCGAGTCGCGCGGCGGCCATCAGCATGCCGGGCAGCGACTTGTCGCAGCCGGCGAGCATGACGGTGCCGTCGAGGCGCTCGGCCATCATCACGGTCTCGACGGAGTCGGCGATGACCTCGCGCGAGACGAGCGAGAAGTGCATGCCCTCGTGGCCCATCGAGATGCCGTCGGACACCGAGATGGTGCCGAACTGCAGCGGGTACCCGCCACCCGAGTGCACGCCCTCCTTGGCGGAGCGCGCGAGGCGCTCGAGGGAGAGGTTGCAGGGGGTGATCTCGTTCCAGGAGGACGCGATCCCGATCTGGGGCTTCTCCCAGTCGTCGTCGCCCATTCCGACGGCGCGGAGCATCCCGCGCGACGTCGTGGCCTCGATGCCGTCCGTGACGGTGCGCGAACGAGGCTTCCAATCGATTTCCGGCATGTGACGAGGCTACCGCCTCGCGACGCCTGCTCCGGCGCTCCCGGGCCCCGCGATCAACGGGTGCGTCACGCTGAGGCGCCGCGGAACTCCGCCAGCAGGGAGAGCACGTGCGCGACCTGCTCGGGGCCCCGGACGCGGTACGCGGCGGAGGTGGTGCCCGGTCCGCTCTTCACTCCCACGTCGCCGGAGCGCATCACGGCGAAGGCGTCCTCGTCGGTCACGTCGTCGCCGGCGTAGAGCACCGCGGTCGCCCCCGTGTAGCGGCGGAGGTGCTCGACCGCCTCGCCCTTGGTCGTCGAGCGCACCGAGAACTCGAGCACGTTCTTGCCCTCGCGCACGTGCACGCCCGCGACCTCGGCGCGGGCCTCCGACAGCGCGACGACGTGGGCGACCCGGCTGTGCTTGTCGGTCGCGAGGCGCGTGTGCAGCGCGAATCCGGCCGGCTTGTCCTCGATCCAGACGTTGTCGATCCCGCGGGCGATGCCCTTGAGCACGCCCTCGAGGCGGTCGACCTTGGCGAGCTCGACGGGGTCCAGGCGCACGGCGTCCTCGTCGGGGTCGAGGCGGATCTCGACGCCGTGCGAGCCGACCAGCAGCGCCTCGTCGGGCAGCTGCGACACCTCCTCCAGGCTCTCGAGCGCGCGGCCCGAGACGAGGGCGACGCGGGTGCCGGGCAGGGCCAGCAGGCGCAGGACCGCCTCGCGGGCCTCCGGCAGGGCGCGGGCGCGGGCGGGGTCGTCGACCTCGGGCGCGAGCGTGCCGTCGAAGTCGAGGGCGACCAGGAGCCGACCCGTCGCCGCCAGCTCGCGCAGGGCGAGGACGAGGCGGTCGGGGACGCCGGGCAGGTGCGGGTCGACGGGCGACGGGGTGACGGTGCTCATCGCGCCTCCGCCTCCTTGCCGCGCTCGGAGTCCTCGCGGTGCTCGGCCTCCTGGCCGAGGGGCGCCTCCTGGCCGCGCGCCGCGGGATGCACGTCGAGCTGCTGGCCCTTCGCGTGCTCGGCGAGCGCCGCGAGGAAGCTCTCGGACCAGCGGGAGACGTCGTTCTCGAGCACGCGGCGCCGCAGCGCCCGCATCCGCCGCGACTTCTCGGAGCGCGGCATGCGGGCCGCGGCCTCCATCGCGTCCTTCAGCCCGGAGATGTCGTGGGGGTTGATCTGCACGGCCTGCTTGAGCTCGTCGGCGGCTCCGGTGAACTCGCTCAGCACCAGCACTCCGTCGTTGTCGAAGCGCGAGGCCACGTACTCCTTCGCCACCAGGTTCATCCCGTCGCGCAGCGCCGTGACGAGCATCACGTCGGCGGCGAGGTAGAGCGCCACCATCTCCTCGCGGGGGTAGCCGTGGTGCAGGTAGCTGATCGCCGGGTGCCCGATCTTGCCGTAGTCGCCGTTGATGCGGCCGACCTGCAGCTCGATGTCGTCGCGCAGCTGACGGTAGGTGTCGACGCGCTCGCGGCTCGGGCTCGCGACCTGCACGAGGACGGCGTCCTCGGTGCTCAGCCGGCCGTCGGCCAGGAGCTCGCCGAAGGCCTTCAGTCGGTGGCCGATGCCCTTGGTGTAGTCGAGGCGGTCGACGCCGAGCATGATGACCGCCGGATTCCCCAGCTCGTCGCGGATCTCCCGGGCGCGGGCCTGGATCTCCGGGGTGCGGGCCATGGCCTCGAAGAAGGCGGAGTCGATCGAGATCGGGAAGTGGCGGGCGACGACGGGGCGCACGCTCGCGCCGCGGCGCGAGCGGTTGACGCGGCGCGTCCCCTCGACCGCCTCCTCCTCGACCGGCACCTCGACGACGGTGCTGCGCGTGTCGTAGCCGAGCAGGCGGCGGACCGCGCGGAGGAAGCTGCCCGCGTCGCCCTGTCGCTGGAAGCCGATCACGTCGGCGCCCAGCAGTCCCTCGACGATCTGCTTGCGCCAGGGCAGCTGGGCGAAGATCCCGTAGGGCGGGAACGGGATGTGGTTGAAGAAGCCGATGGTGACGTCGGGGCGGAGCTCGCGGAGCATCTTGGGCACGAGCTGCAGCTGGTAGTCCTGCACCCAGACCACGCCGTCCTGCTCCGTCACGGCGGCGGCGGCCTCGGCGAAGCGGCGGTTGACCCGGACGTAGGCGTCCCACCAGTCGCGGTGGTACGTGGGAGGTGCGATGACGTCGTGGTAGAGCGGCCAGAGCGTGTCGTTCGAGAAGCCCTCGTAGTAGTCCTCGAGCTCCTGCGCGCTCAGTGCGACGGGCACGATCAGCACGCCGTCGTTCTCGAACGGGGCGACGACCTCGTCGGCGACGCCGGGCCAGCCGACCCAGGCGCCCTCGTTCGCGCGCATGACCGGCTCGAGCGCCGTCACGAGTCCGCCGGGGGACGTCTTCCACGACGCGGTGCCGTCCTCCGCCGTGACGCGGTCGACGGGGAGCCGGTTGGACACCACCACGAACGCGTTGCGCGGTGCCGGAGCACCGTCCTGAGGATCGGGGACTGAGTGCTCGGAGATGGTGTACCCCTCGTCGAATCGGGTCGTCGTGGACCCCAGGAGGCTACCAGCCCCTCTCGAACGGGTGTCGGACAGGAGGTGTCCTCCCGTCGGTCAGCCCTGCGCCAGAGCGAGGGCGAGCGTCGCTCCTGCGACGGTCGGCACGACCGCGACCAGACCGAGCAGCGCGTACTGCGTCCAGGAGATCCGCACCCCCATCGCGGTCAGGCGCTGGTGCCAGAGGAGGGTCGCGAGCGAGGCCCAGGGCGTGATCAGCGGACCGGCGTTCACGCCGATCAGCAGCGCGACCAGTCGCGCGGGATCCGCGGCGACCGGCTCCAGGGCGAGGTACGCGGGCAGGTTGTCGACGAGGTTCGCGGCGACGGCGCCGGAACCGGCCAGACGCAGCAGGTCGACGGTTCCGGTGCCCTGCCCCGCGACCACGGCGAGCGCCGACCCGAGCCCGAGCTGGTGCGCCGCCTCCATCGCGACGAAGAGGCCCGCGGCGAACACGACGAGCTGCCACGGGAGGAGGGACGGCCGCAGTGCCGCGGGCCGACGCACCGCGAACAGCACGACCAGCACGAGGGCGGCGACGGAGGCGGGGATCCACACCTCGACCCCCGAGACCAGTGCGGGCAGCAGCAGGAGCACCACGAAACCGGCGCCTCGGAGCAGCACCCGGTCCTCCACGGGCGTCCTCTCCCCCGCCCGGTACCGGCCCGACAGCTCGCGCCGGTACCGGACGGCGAGCACGATCACCGGGACCACCGCCGCGACGAGCGCGGCTGCGGCGGTCAGCGCCGCGAACTCCAGCGGCCCGTCGACGCCGAGGCGCCGCTCGGCGAGCAGGTTCGTCAGGTTCGAGACGGGCAGCAGGAGCGACGCGCAGTTGGCCAGCCACACGGTCGCCATCGCGAACGGCAGGGGAGGCACTCCCACGTGCGCTGCGAGCAGCACGACGACCGGGGTCAGCAGCACCGCGGTCGTGTCCAGCGACAGGAAGACGGTGCAGAGGATCGCGAGCACGACGACGAGGAGCCAGAGCACCGCCGTGCGTCCGCGGCCCCACGACGCGGCCCGCTCGGCGACCACGGTGAAGACGCCGGCCTCGGACGCCAGCTCGGCGACGACGGTGACCGCCACGACGAAGGCGAGGATCGGACCCGTGCGCTCGACGAGCGCGCCGAGCGCCTCCGGCGGCAGGACGCCCGTGAGCACTGCCACCGCCCCAAGGGCGAGCAGGAGTGCTCCGATGAGTGCCGTGCGCATCCTGCTGCTCCCTCTGCTGGTCCCGCTCCCGGGCAGCTCACCGTAGCTGGCGCCCTCCGCCCGCCCTGTCAACCGGTCCGGGTGCACCGACGACACCGGTAGCGTCGTCTCGAACACCGGGAGGCAATCGATGCGCAAGTTCATCCTCAACTCGAGCGTCATCAGCGCGCTGGTCGGCGGCTGGTCGATCCTTCAGACGACCCGCAAGGGGCCGCGCGACTGGCGGCTCGCCCTGCAGTGGGTCAGCTGGGCGATCGCCGTGGCCGTCGCCTTCGGCTCCGTCTCGTACGACTCGAAGGAGCTCGCCAAGGAGGCGAAGGGCAAGAAGCGCGATCGCTGATCGCTGATCGCGCCCGCCGAGGCCCTCTGACGCGCCGTTCGCCGACCGGCGCGGCGTGTCAGGGGGCCTCTCGGCCCTTCCCCGGCGAGACTGGAGCGAGTCGTCAGCCGCACGGGATCGGGGTTCGTCATGAGGTTTCGTCTGAGGCGCCGCCAGCCGGCCCCCGAGGTCGTCGCGGCCCCCGCCCTCACCCAGGACGAGCTGTTCGCCGTGGTCCACGAGCGTCTCGCGTCGTTCGTCGGCTCCGAGGGCGCGTGGGTCGTCACCCGGCGCAGCCACGACGACCGCGACCCGATCTTCCACGGGATGCTCGCCCGCTCCCTCGCGCACGAGCTCGCCGCCGCGATCCAGGCCGAGCAGCTGCGCGCCGGCGCTCCCGAGAGCGCGAACCCCGTCACCTCCGCCATCCCGGTGATGCGCGCCTCGACCCCGCCCGTCGCGACCGAGCCCGCCGCCCTCACCTGGGACCCGCAGCCGATCGCCGTCTGGGCCGAGCCCGAGTCCCCGGCCGCCGCCCCGGTCGACGCGACCCGCTAGGCCCGGAGCTCCGGGCGATGCGGGTCTCGATACGCGCCTCCGGCGCTACTCGACCAGCAAGGATCGACCAGCCCACGCAGGGGCCTTCCTGCTGATTGCCCAGCACCGGCAGGGCGCCCTTCCTGCTGATCGAGTAGCCCGCGCAGCGGGCGTATCGAGATCCCTCCACTCCGGGCGGGACGGGTCTCGATACGCGCCTCCGGCGCTACTCGACCAGCAAGGATCGAGCAGCACGCGCAGCGGACCGCTCAGACCTGCTTCCAGCCCTCCGGGCCGCCGCTGCCCGCGGGGTACTCGTCCAGCGGCACCGCGCCCGAGCGCCACGCGTCGAGGGCGGGCTGCACGATGCGCCAGCACTCCTCCGCCGCGTCGCCGCGCACCGAGAGCGAGGGGTCGTCGTCGAGGATCCCGGACAGCACCTCGCCGTACGCCAGGAGCTCCCCCTCGCCGAAGGTCGCCTCGAGCGACGCGCGCTCCAGCGTGTAGGGATCTCCGGGTCCGTTGATGTTCAGCTCGAGCGCCATCTTGTCCGGCGCGAGGAACAGGCGCAGCACCGAGGGCTCCTCCGTGCCGTGGAAGCCGCTGGGCAGATGCGGCACCGGCTTGAAGCGGATCACCACCTCGCGGCGCCGCTCCCCCAGCGCCTTCCCGGAGCGGAGGGTGAAGGGGACGCCCGCCCAGCGCCAGGTGTCGATCTCGACGGTCAGCTCGGCGAGCGTCTCGGTGCCGCGCTCCGGGTCGACGCCCGGCTCGGAGGCGTACGCCGGGAGCTCGCGGCCGTCGACCGAGCCCGCCCCGTAGCGCGCGCGTCGCGAGCCGTCCTCCTCGCGGATCCGCGTGGCGCGCAGGACGATGCCCTTCGAGTCGCGCAGGTCGGCGGCGTCGAGCGTCGAGGGCGCCTCCATGGCGACGACGGCGAGCACCTGCAGCAGGTGGCTCTGGATCATGTCGATGAGGGCGCCGGCGCCGTCGTAGTAGCCGGCCCGCCCCTCCAGCCCGAGCTGCTCGTCGTAGACGATCGCGACGCTCTCGATGTGCTCGGCCGACCACAGCGGCTCGAGGATCCGGTTCGCGAAGCGCAGTCCCAGGAGGTTCATGACGGTCGCGCGCCCGAGGAAGTGGTCCACGCGGTGCACGCGCTCCTCCGGGACGAGCGCGGCGAGGCGCTCGTTCAGGGCGCGGGCGCTGGCCTCGTCGACGCCGAACGGCTTCTCGAGGGCGAGGACGGTCCCGTCGGGCAGGCCGTGCACCGCGAGCGCGTCGCAGGCCTTCGCCGCGATGGCGGGCGGCAGGGCGAAGTAGATCGCCTCGGGCCCCTCGCAGCTCGCGAGCAGCGCGGCGAGCGCCTCCGGATCGGTCACGTCGATCTGCACGTAGCGCGTGCCGGCGACCATCTCGTCGGCGCCGGTGCCGCTCGCGGCGACGGTGCCGAGCGAGGAGGAGAGCACCTCGTGCCAGTGCTCCTGCGTCCAGTCCTCCCGGCCGGCCCCGACGAGGTGCAGGCGGCGATCGGGCTCCCGGGTCAGCAGCTGGCCGACGGCCGGGAGGAGGAGGCGGGAGGACAGGTCCCCCGTCGCCCCGAGGATGAGCAGAGTCGAGACCGAGTGCGTCATGCGGCTCACCCTACGGCGCGGCTCGGACCGGATGCTCCGCCTTGACGGGGAGTGCTCGGCTCCTGCTGAGAGGATCCAGGCATGGTCTCCCCGATCGAGGACTACGCGGTCCTCTCCGACTGCCGCACCGCCGCTCTCGTCTCCCGCGACGGCGGCATCGACTGGCTCTGCCTCCCCCGCTTCGACTCCCCCTCCGTCTTCGGAGCCCTGCTCGGGGGCGACGACCAGGGGCGGTGGTCGCTCCGGCCGATCGACGCCGGCGCCCGGGTCGAGCGCCGCTATCTCGGCGACACCCTCGCCCTGGTGACGCGCTGGACCACGTCGACCGGAGTCGTCGAAGTCACCGATGTGATGCCGCTGCGGGACGACCGGGCCGAGCTCGTGCGCCGGGTGCGGGGCGTCTCGGGCACCGTCCGGATGCGGCAGGAGCTGCGGCTCCGCTTCGACTACGCCCGGGTCGTGCCGTGGGTGCGCCAGGAGGGGACCGACGAGGCGCCGCTGCTGGTCGCCGTCGCGGGCCCGGACGCGGTCGTCGTGCGCGGCATGCGGCTGACGGCCACCGACCACGTCCACTCCGCCGAGTTCGACGTCGCCGAGGGGTCGACGATCGACCTGTCCATGGCCTGGTTCCCCTCGCACCACCGCTCGCCGAAGGCCCTCGACGTCGATCGCGCCCTCGAGAGCACGCTCGGCTGGTGGTCGGAGTGGGCGGGGACGATCCGCTACGACGGCCCGTACCGCGACGCCGTCGTGCGCTCGCTGCTCACCCTCCGGGCGCTGACCGACGACGAGACCGGGGGCATCGTCGCTGCCGCCACCACGTCGCTCCCGGAGGAGTTCGGCGGCAGCCGCAACTGGGACTACCGCTACGTGTGGCTGCGCGACGCCTCACTGACCCTGCAGGCCCTGCTCGCTCACGGCTTCGAGCAGGAGGCGCAGAAGTGGCGCGCGTGGCTCCTCCGTGCCGTCGCGGGCGACCCGGCCGACGTCCAGATCATGTACGGCATCGCGGGCGAGCGCGATCTGCCCGAGCGCACGATGCCGAGCCTGCCCGGCTACGACGGCGCCTCCCCCGTCCGCATCGGCAATGCTGCGGTCGACCAGTACCAGGCCGACGTCATCGGCGAGGTGATGGTCGCTCTGCACGAGGCGCGGACGGCCGGAGTGGACGAGACCCGCTTCTCGTGGCCCCTGCAGCGCGCGCTGCTGGGGTTCGTCGAGCAGAACTGGCGGCGACCGGACAACGGCATCTGGGAGATCCGCGGTGAGCCGCGCCACTTCACCCACTCGCGCGTCATGATCTGGGCGGCCCTGGACCGCGGCGTGCGCGGCGTGCGCGAGAACGGCCTCCCCGGGCCCGTCGAGACCTGGGAGGCGCTGCGCGACGAGGTGCGCGCCGAGATCGACGCCCAGGGCTACGACGCCGAGCGCGGCCACTTCGTGCAGTCCTACGGGTCCACCGAGGTCGACGCGTCCCTGCTGGTCCTGCCGATGGTCGGCTACCTCGACGCGGACGACCCGCGGATGACCGGCACCGTCGCCGAGATGGAGCGGACGCTCCTGCACGACGGGCTGCTGCACCGCTACCGCACCGAGTCCTCCGTCGACGGTCTGCCCGGCGGCGAGCACCCGTTCCTCGCCTGCTCGTTCTGGCTCGTGCGCCAGTACGCGTCCTCCGGACGTCTCGACGACGCGCGCGTGCTGATGGACCGGCTGGTCGGGCTCGCGAACGACGTGGGCCTGCTCGCGGAGGAGTACGACGTCGAGAACCGCCGGCACGCGGGCAACACCCCGCAGGCGCTCTCGCACCTCGCCCTCGTGCAGGCGGCCGACGCGATCGCGGACGCGCGATGAGCGCGCGACGGCGCCGGCCGCTGCGCCTCGTGCTCCTCGTCCTCGGCGCTCTCCTCGCGGTCGCCGTGCTCGGGTTCCTCGTGTGGTCCTCGATCGTGAGCGGGCCCGACGAGGAGGCCCTCGAGCGCGTCCGGGCGGACGGCGCCGTGAGCGTCGAGCGCACCGACTCCGCGATCGTGATGACGCCGACCGGCCGCTCCTCGGGCGAGGGCCTCGTCTTCGTCCCCGGCGCGAAGGTGGACGCCGCGTCCTACGAGGCGACGCTCGCTCCGCTCGTCGAGGAGGGCGCGACCGTCGTCATCACCCGGCCGATCCTGAACCTGGCCTTCTTCGACCTGCGCTCGCTCGAGAGCTTCGCCGATCAGGCGGAGGGCGTCGACGAGTGGTTCGTCGGCGGGCACTCGCTCGGCGGAGTGAAGGCGTGCCAGTGGGCGGAGGACGACGACGTGGCGGGTCTCGTCCTGCTCGGCAGCTACTGCGCGAACGACCTCTCCGGCTCCGGCGCGGCGGTCCTGAGCGTCAGCGGCTCCGAGGACGGGCTGAGCACCCCCGAGAAGGTCGCCGCCGCGCGCGACCTGCTGCCCGATTCCGCCGTGACGATCGAGATCGAGGGCGCGAACCACGCCGCCTTCGGCTGGTACGGCCCCCAGGCCGGCGACGGCACGGCGACGATCGGGCACGAGGAGTCCGATGCGCAGCTCGCGGCGGCGCTCACCGCGTTCCTCGCGTCCTCGCGCTGATCGGGGACGCCCGCACGGACCCGCTTGACCTCGAGCGCGCTCGAAGTCCTAGGGTGGCGCCATGTCCACCACCCGCATCCCCGAGGCGCCCGCCGCCCCGGCCCTGTCCATCTCCGAGGTCGCCTCGGCGACCGGTCTCACCGTGCACACGCTGCGCTACTACGAGCGCGTCGGGCTGATGCTCGAGCCCGTCGAGCGCGCTTCGTCGCGGCACCGGCGCTACAGCGCCTCGGACGTCGGGTGGGTCGACTTCCTGACCAAGCTCCGCGCGACGGGGATGCCGATCGCGCGCATCCGCGAGTACGCGGGGCTGCTCAGGATCGGTCCTGCGAGCGAGCCCGAGCGCCTCGCCCTCCTCCAGGCGCACCGCGCCGAGGTGGAGGAGCAGCTCGCGCGCACCCGCAGGAGTCTCGCCGCGATCGACTACAAGATCGCGGCCTACCAGGAGAGGACCACCTCGTGAAGCACACCATCCTCGGCTCCGGGAACCCCGGAACCGCCCTCGACGTCTCCCGCCTCGGCCTCGGCGCCATGGGCATGTCCGCCTTCTACTCGGGCGCCGGCAGCGACGACGCGGAGTCGATCCGCACGCTGCACCGCGCCGTCGACCTCGGCGTCGTCTTCCTCGACACCGCCGAGATCTACGGCCCGTTCCTCAACGAGGAGCTCGTGGGGCGCGCGCTCGCCGACCGCCGGGACGAGGTCGTGATCGCCAGCAAGTTCGGCATGATCCAGCACCGCGGCTCCGGCGAGCGCGGTCTGGACGGCTCGCCCGAGAACCTCCGCCTCGCGGTCGAGGGGTCGCTGAAGCGCCTCGGCACCGACCGCATCGACCTCTACTACCAGCACCGGATGGACCCGGGCGTGCCGGTCGAGGAGACCGCCGGCGCGTTCGCCGAGCTGATCCAGGAGGGCAAGATCCGCGCCTACGGCCTGTCCGAGGCGGCCCCGGCGACGATCCGCCGCGCTCACGCCGTGCACCCGGTCACCGCCGTGCAGTCGGAGTACTCGCTCTGGACGCGCGACCCGGAGGCGGAGGTCCTGCCCCTGCTGCGCGAGCTGGGCATCGGCTTCGTGCCCTACTCGCCGCTCGGACGCGGCTTCCTGACGGGAGCGATCCGCTCGGTCGACGAGCTGGGCGACGACGACTTCCGCCGCTCGAACCCCCGGTTCGCCGACGGGAACCTCGAGGCGAACATCCGCATCGTGGAGGAGGTCGACCGGGTCGCGGCCGAGGTCGGCGCCACGTCGGCGCAGGTGGCCCTGGCCTGGCTGCTCGCGCAGGGCGAGGGCATCGCGCCGATCCCCGGCACCAAGCGCGTGTCGCGCATCGAGGAGAACGCGGCGGCGGATGCGCTCGACCTGACCGCGGCGCAGCTCGCGGCGCTCTCGGCCATCGAGCCGCCGGTCGGCGACCGCTACGCCGACATGTCGTCGATCGGCCGCTGACCGGCCGGCTCCGGCCCCCGACGGCGAGACGCCGCTCCTGCACGTCCGACACGGGGTGTCGCGTACCGGAGCGGCGTCCCGCGGAAGCGGCCGGAGCGCTCAGTCCTGCTTGCGGGTCTCGCGCAGGTCGATCAGACCGGTGAACAGCGCGCCGCGCTCGTTCGACGCCGCGTCTCCCGAGAACAGGTTGTCCGGAGTCGCGTGCTGGCGCGGCACAGGGCGGGCGGCGCCGTTCGCGCCCGGCTCCTGCCGCTCCATCTCGACGCGCTGACGGGGCAGGGCCACCGGATCGTTCTCGTGCAGCCACTGCACGAGCCGCTCCCGCACATAGCAGCGCAGGTCGAAGAGCGTGGGCGCGTCCTTCGCTGTGACGAGCACGCGGATCCGCACGAAGCCGCCGACCGCGTCGGTCACCTGCAGCACGCTGACGCGCTGGTCCCAGAGCTCGGTCTCCTCGAGGATCCGGTGCAGCTCCTCGCGCATCTCGTCGGGCCGCACGCGCCAGTCGAGATCGAGCTCGACCGCCCCGAGCAGCTCCGACCCCGTGCGGGTCCAGTTCTGGAACGGCATCGTCGTGAAGTGGTTCGTCGGCAGCACGAGACGGCGGTCGTCCCAGAGGTGCACGACGACGTAGGTGAGGGTGATCTCCTCGATGCGGCCCCACTCGCCCTCGACGATCACGACGTCGTCGAGACGGATCGCGTCGCTGAAGGCGAGCTGCACGCCCGCGAAGATGTTGGTCAGGCTCGACTGAGCGGCGAGGCCCGCCACGATCGAGAGCACTCCGGCCGACGCGAGGAGGCTGGCTCCCGCCGTGCGGGCCTGCGGGAAGGTGAGGAGCGCCGCTCCGATGGCCACGACCACGACCGCGGCGACGGCGACGCGGCGGATGATCGTCATCTGCGTCCGCAGGCGGCGTGCGCGCCGGTTGTCGACGGTGTCGGTGCGGTAGCGCTCGGCGCCCAGGTCCTCCAGGAACACGATGAGGGCGCCGACCAGCCAGGCCGATGCTCCGATCGTCGCGATCTGGAAGATCCGGTCGACGAGCTCCGGAGCGAGATCGCCCGACACGGTGGCGGCGAGGGCCACCCAGACCGCGATCGTGAGCAGGAGCACGCGGAACGGGATGCGGACGCGGCGGATGAGCAGCCGCGCCCAGGTCTTGCGCTTGCCGATGGTGCGGATCACGAGGGCGACCACGGCGGTCACGACCACGGCGATCACCACGGCGATGGCGACGGCGAGGGCGATGCCGCCGATCTCTGGGAGGACGTCTTCGGGCACGTCGGTCCTTTCGTCTGGAGGGAGGGATCGAGCGAGCGGACAGCCTCCCACGGACGAGCCGGGAGCCGGAGAGCGCCGGGGCGACGTCTCGCCGGACGCCCAGCACGGTGCGGGCCCGCGCACAGCGGACCCGATCGGGTGCGGGCCCACGAGCGCGGAGAGGGCCGACGGCCGCTCACGCGCGGGGCGACCGCGCCCCGGAACGACGAAACGCCCGCCGGAGGGGCGGGCGTCTCGGGTGGTGCACCCCCTCGGACTTGAACCGAGAACCCACTGATTAAGAGTCAGTTGCTCTGCCGATTGAGCTAGAGGTGCGTGGCGATGCTGCCTGGCCGGAGAAAAAATGCTTTCCGAACCGAGGAATCACATTAGCAGTGGCTCCCCCCTCCTCGTCAAATCGAGACGCGGCGGATCTCGGCGCACCCCCCTCGGCACCGCTGGGCGACGGACCCGCTCAGTATCGTGGAGCCGTGACCCCGAGCCTCGACGACGACCTCCGCTTCGCCCTCCGACTCGCCGACGCGGCCGACGCCGTCTCGAGCGAGCGCTTCCTCGCGCGGGACCTCGAGGTGACGACCAAGCCCGACCGCACCCCGGTCACGGACGCCGATCGCGCCGTCGAGGAAGCGCTGCGCGCGCTCCTCGCCGCGGAGCGTCCCGAGGACTCGATCCTCGGGGAGGAGTTCGGCACCTCGGGCGACGCCGCCCGGCAGTGGATCCTCGATCCGATCGACGGCACGGCCCACTTCCTGCGCGGGGTCCCGATCTGGGCCACGCTCATCTCTCTCGCCGTCGACGGCGTCCCGGTCGTCGGAGTGGTCTCGTCGCCGGCCCTCGGCAAGCGCTGGTGGGCGGCGAAGGGCTCCGGGGCGTGGACCGACGAGAGCGCCGGCGCCGTCGGGCGCATCGAGCTCCCCGACGAGCTGCGCGGGGTGCTGGCCGCCCCTGCTGCGCAGCAGCCGCGGCGCATCCGGGTGTCGGGCATCGCCGATCTCGCCGAGGCGACGTTCAGCTACAACAGCATCCAGCAGTGGGACGGCGCGGGGAGGCTCGACCAGCTGCTCGAGCTCGCCCGGGGGGTCTGGCGCGACCGCGCCTACGGAGACGCGTGGGGCTACATGCTCGTCGCCGAGGGCCTGCTCGACGGCGCCGGCGAGTTCGACGTCAAGCCGTACGATCTCGCCGCGCTCGTCCCCATCGTCGAGGAGGCGGGCGGCCGCTTCACCTCCGCCGACGGGGAGCCCGGCCCCTGGCACGGCAGCTCGCTCGCCACCAACGGCCTGCTGCACGACGAGATCCTCGCGATCGTGGCGGAGCGATGAGGCGGGTCCTCCCCTTCCTCGCCGTCGCGGCCCTGGCGCTCGCCCTGTCGTCCTGCTCCTCGGTCGTCGGCTCCGAGGCGCCCGACGTCGTCCGCGACGAGGCCGGAGCGGTCGTGACCGCGGGTGTCGTCGACCCGTTCTCCCTCCGCAAGGGCGACTGCCTCCTCTCCCCCGACGGGGACCGGATCGCCGACGTCGAGCTCGTCCCGTGCGGCGAGGTCCACGACCTCGAGGTCTTCCACGTCTTCGACCAGCCCGGCGAGGAGTACACGAGCCGCAACACGCTCCTCGCGCAGGCGAAGGCGGCGTGCGACATCGAGTTCCCGAACACGATCGGCATCTCGTACGGCGCTTCCGCGCTCGAGTACCGCAGCATCGTCCCCTCCGAGGTGAGCTGGAGGCACGGCGATCGCGCCATCGCCTGCGCGGTCTTCGACCCCACCGCCGGCCCCGCCGCGGGCACCCTCTTCGGCGCAGCGCGCTGAGTCCGGGCCCCCGATCGGCGGCCGTCAATCCCCGACCGGGACCCGTTGACAGCCGCCACCCCGCGGCGCACTGTGTGAGGACCCGAGAACGGCCCGGGGGGCGCCGGACGTAGCGACGAGGAGTCGTCCATGCACCAGGAGCACGCCGCTGATCAGCCGGAGCGGCCCGGAACAGCGGAGCGGGAGTTCGCCCCGGCGGACACTCTCTTCGACCGCATCCGGCACGAAGCGGCGCTCGTCGCCGCCGCCGAGGCTCTGGAGCCCCTCGGCCACCCGATCTGGGCCGGCCTCCTGCGCGACTACACGATCGCTTCCGACCGCGTTCTGTCCGTCCACGGGGACGCCGAGGCCGCGACGCTGGGCTGGCTCAAGCCCCGCGGTATCGTCTCGCTGCTCGTCACGGAGGAGTGCAGCGATCGGCACACCGTCGAGCACCTGGCCGCCGCCCTCGCCGCGATGAACGCGGTGACCCTGACCGTCGACGACGAGCGCTCCGCGCGCCTGCGGCCGGTGATCGACGCCGTCGTGGCGGTCCTCCCGGATGCGGTGGCCGAGCTGCCCGTCCGAGCGCAGTCCGACTACCCGCCGGGCGCGGCCGCAGCGGTCCTCACTCCGACCGCTCTGTACCGCTCCTGGGCGCCGCCGACGCTTCTGAGCGGGCCGGCGCGCGACGAGGCGGACCGGGTCGAGACGCTCACCCTCTACGGGCGCGTGCGGCAGCTCGACGTCCGACCGGGCTGAGCACGGCCCGCGGGCGGCGCGGACAGCACGAAGGCCCCGCCTCCCTCCCGGGAGCGGGGCCTCTGCCTCGACGTGTGCGACGACGACCGGTGGTGGAGATGGGGGGAATTGAACCCCCGTCCATCGCTGTGATTCTGCGCCTTCTACGGGTGTAGCCAGTGAAAGCGTTCTACTCGGCCCCGACCGTTACCACTGACGCATCGGTCGACGGGCCCAGCCCGAGTGCGAGTCCCGCGTCGCCCTCAGGCGTAACGACGCAGCAAGTCCTCTAGATGACGCCAGGACCCGGGGCGAGGACGCACCCTCGGGCTGACGGACTATCGACTCTGCTTAGGCAGCGAGAGCGAAGTCGGTGCGCTTCTGTTCGGCACCTGTGTTTTTCAGAGATCGTTAACGAGATAACCCTGAATCCTCGACCCGCTTCTCGCAGTTTCGCAGGCAATGTCGAAACCGATCATCCCCGCGAGCACTCGGTGCGGATGCCCTGAGGCACCGCCCTGGAGTGGGTCGTCGTCGCACACTGTCGAGTTGTGGATCCGCTGCTCCTCAGGAGGAGCGGCGGCTGCCGCGAGCGGATGGACCGCAGTGGCAGATGACCATTCTAGCCGCTCCGGGCAGCCCGTGGGGCCCGCAGCCGACCTCCGTCAGGACTCCGATCGCTCCGTCACCCGGCGGCGGCGCAGATCGAGGAGACCGAGCGCGAGCGCCAGGGCGATCAGTCCCAGAGTCACGAAGGCGCCGTTGCGGAAGGCGTCGTGGTACGCCACGAGCCCCTCGGTCATGCCGGCCTCGCTGGCGAGCGTCGCGAAGAAGACGGCCGAGGCGCAGGCCGTGCCGACCGCCGTCCCCAGGCGCTGGCCGAGCTGCCCCACGGAGCCCGCGACGCCGCCCTGCTCCGGTGAGATCTCGGCCAGCGTCAGCGTCTGGTTCGGCGAGACGACGAAACCGCCGCCCGCTCCGGCGATCAGCATGGCCGCGGCCATGCCGTACGCCGCGGTGCCGGCGGGCATCAGCTCGGCCGCCAGCAGCACCAGGGAGAAGCCGACGATCACCAGCACGATGCCCAGCACGACGAGCGAGCGGCCGTACGTCTGCACCAGCTTGCCGCCGTACCAGGCGGTCAGTGCCGAGGTGAGGGCGAAGGGGATGCTCACCATGCCGGCGAACACCGGCTCGAGCCCCAGGCCCTGCTGCAGGAACAGGGTCGTCAGGAGGAACGTGGCCGGGATCGCGGCGAAGTAGGCGGTCGCCAGGAGGATCCCGTTGCGGTACGAACTCGTGCGGAAGATCCGGAAGTCGATCACCGGGGTGCGCCCGAGCGACGCGTAGTGCGCCTCCCAGCGCACGAAGACGGCGGCGGCCGCCACCGCGAGCACCAGCCAGAACCAGCGGTACGGCGAGTCGGTCGAGGCCCCCGTGGTCAGCAGGAACGGGAGCATGAAGGCGAAGATCGCGACGCCCAGGAGCAGCAGCCCGACCGGATCGAGCGAGGTGTCCCCCGAAGGCTTCCGCTGCACCCGCGGCAGGAGGCGCCAGGCGAGGACCAGCGCGGCCACGCCGAGCGGGATGTTCATCCAGAACAGCAGGCGCCAGCCGTCCTCCTCGCCGCCGATCGCGATGAGCAGTCCGCCCAGGGTCGGACCGAACGCCGTCGACAGCCCGATCACCGCGCCGAACACCCCGAACGCCCTCGCCCGCTCGGCGCCGGTGAAGAGCTGCTGCACGAGACCGAGCACCTGCGGCATCTGGATGCCCGCCGCGATCCCCTGCAGGAAGCGCGCGACCACGAGCAGTTCGATCGACGGCGCGACGGCGCAGAGCAGGCTCGTCAGAGTGAAGACGGTGAGGCCGATCAGGAAGAGCAGCCGTCTCGAGCGGATGTCGCCCAGGCGTCCGGCCGGCACGAGCGCCAGACCGAACGCGAGCGCGTATCCCGCGACGATCAGCTGCAGCTGGCTCGCGTCCGCCGAGAGCGACTTCTCGATCGACGGCAGGCCGACGTTGACCTTCGAGAGGTCCAGGATCGTGAAGGCCGCGACCGAGACCGCCACAGCGAAGGCCCGCCAGCGGGTCCTCTCCTCGGCGGCGGTGCGCGGTGCATCGGGGGAGCTCTCGGAGGCGGTCACGCCCTCCAGTCTTCCAGGGCCCGCGGACGCGGCGAGCGGCTTGCGTCGGACCGGCCGCGCGGCCTAGTCGTACTGGGCCGTGAGATCGGTGACGCGTGGGGTCTTGCGACGTGAGGAGGCCTCCTGGCGTGATGGAGCTGTGTCGTTCGACCATCGCCAGGAGGCCTCGACCTCCCGCTTGATGCCCGATCGACGGTTCACGGGAGGCTGCTGCTCCGTTCTGAGATCGCTGTTCGGCGCACCTGCCTGGTTGTCGGCGCAGGCGCAGGACGGTAGTCAGCGTCTCGCCAGCGTGATGGTCGCAGTTCGGTCGGCAGGGCGGTCACGAGAACGCCCGGCCGAGGTCACTCGACCGGGCGTTTCAGGACCTGCCGCTTGTCGGCCGGCCCTCCCTCGTGGTGTGACAACTCCTGAGAGCCGCCGCAGTGCGGGGGTATCGCTTCGTCCAGCTCGAACGCGCTGCTCAGGATGGAGCTCTTACCGACTGATCAAGCCTCGAGCTTTTCGATCTTCTCGACGATCTTGTTCCGTTTCCGATTCACTCTCCACCAACTGACTGAATGGCGCACGGTGAGCCGACCGATCTCAGCCAGGTCGGGAAGATCCTCCTCGGCCAACTTCTTGTTCACCAATTCTTTGTCATCGCTGTCGGTGGACTCGATGATGGCATGGGCACGAGTGACCCGATCCGACGCGAGCGGGTGGGCTGCCACGGCAGCGTTCGCCGAGGCGAGCTTCGCTTGCAGCTCTTCCAGAGAGTCACGATCGAACACAGGTCAGCTTCTTACTCTCCCCTGATGCAGGCGAGAGCGGCTTTCGCCAGAGCTCCGCCCAGGGATGCTCAAAACGACGGTGAACGACCATGATTCCTCATCTCATACTCCCATTGTGTGCACGCGATGAATACTGCGCTTCTGGGAAAGCGGACATGGTGAACAAGGCGACACTTATTCCCAGCGAGCGCTTCGCTCGACGACAAGATGCGGGAATGGATCGCGCGTCGAACACCTCTGGCGCGTTCTCGACCGAGGCTCAGTACGCTCGGCGTCGGTCCACACCTCACGAGACAGCTCTCCGGATCGGCCGCCTCTGCACCTCTCGGGCCCTTGCAACGCAGTGCGTGCATCCGAGGTACGCCCCGGCTTGACGTCCAACAGTGCCGCGGACCCGTCACGTCGACGTCGGATGTGCCTTGGTCGACACCGCTCTTGTCCGACTCGTAGAGCTCGGGGAGACCAGCCCGGAACGAGAGGCCGTCGTGCTGGAGGCTCGGGCGCGACTGCGGTCAGGTCCCGCGAGACTCGCTCTCGAGACCGGCGTTCCCGCGCGCACGATCTTCCGGATCCTGAATCGCCACCACGTGCCGCCGCTGGCCTGGATGGACCGGATCACCGGCGCGATCATCCGAGCGACCCGCGCCGCGGCGAACCGCTACGAGCACGAGCAGCAGCTGTCCGTGACGCTCCACCACGTGCGCCGAGCGCCCCGACCTCCGCCGAGGAGGCGCTAGTCGCCCAGGCGGCGGCGCGTCGCCATGGCGCGGTCCGCCTCGCGGCGGTCCTGGCGCTCGCGGAGCACCTGGCGCTTGTCGTAGTCCTTCTTGCCCTTGGCGACCGCGAGCTCGACCTTGGCCTTGCCGTCGCTGAAGTAGAGCGAGAGCGGGATCAGCGTGTACCCGCCCTCCTTCACCTTGTTGTGGATCTTGAGGATCTGCGCCTTGTGCAGCAGCAGCTTGCGCTTGCGGCGGGGCGGGTGGTTCGTCCAGGTCCCCTGCGCCCACTCGTTGATGTGGACGGCGTCGAGCCAGGCCTCCCCGCCGTCGACGAAGGCGTAGCCGTCGACGAGCGAGGCGCGTCCGGCGCGCAGCGACTTGACCTCGGTGCCCGTGAGCACGAGGCCGGCCTCGTAGGTGTCCTCGATGAGGTAGTCGTGGCGCGCCTTGCGGTTGGTCGCGACGACCTTCTGTCCCTGTTCCCTGGGCACGGCGGCTCCTTGAGTCCGAGAGCGATGATGGGCCGCCCCGTTCGGAGCAGCCCACCAGTATACGCGCGTCGTCGGGTCAGACCCGCAGGTACCGCGCGATCGCGACGTTGGAGGCGATGGCCGCGAGGATCGCTCCGACCACCACCAGGATCGGCACGACGATGAGCGCGTCGTCCAGACCCACGAACGACGTGAGCGGGATCCGGTACGCGAGGAACCCCTGCACGAAGAACTGCACGATCGCCACGACGGCGACGCCCGCGAGGAGCGAGCCGAGCAGGGCCGCGAAGACGCCCTCGAGGATGAACGGGGTCTGGATGAAGCGGTTGGACGCGCCCACGAGGCGCATGATCCCGAGCTCCCTCCTCCGCGAGAAGGCCGAGAGCCGGATCGTCGTGGCGATCAGCAGCACCGCGGCCACCAGCATGAGCACCGCGATGCCGATCGCCGTGTAGCTCGCGGCGTTCAGGATCGAGAAGATCTGGTCGAGGTACTGCCGCTGGTCGGTGACGCTCTCGACGCCCGAGACGCTCGAGAGGCTCTCGACGAGCACGTCCGACTGCGTCGGGTCCTGCAGGTTGATCCAAAAGGTCTGGTTCAGCAGGTCCGGAGTGACGTACTCGGCGACCGGGTTGCCCGCGAACTGCTGCTGGAAGTTCGCGTACGCCTGGTCGTGGTCCTCGAAGTAGAACTGGTCGATGTACGGGTCGAGGGTCGCGCCGGTCAGCTGAGCCTCGACGGAGTCGATCTGCTCCTGCGTCGCGTCGGATCCGCTGCAGTTCGAGCCGCCGGACGTAGCGGTGCACATGTACACCGCGACCTGCGCCTTGTCGTACCAGAAGTTCTTCATCTGGCCGATCTGCATCTGCAGCAGGATCGCCGTGCCGACGAAGGTGAGGGAGATGAAGGTCACCAGGATCACCGAGACGACCATGGAGACGTTGCGCCGGAGGCCGCTCGCGACCTCCGACCAGATCAGTGCGAATCTCACTTGACGGGCCCCACGTTCTGCTGGTCGTCCCCGGTCTCGTCGCCCTCGCCCGCGTGGGCGCGCAGGCCCAGGCGGGCCGCGAGGGACTCCTCGGGGAGCGCGCCGGTGTCGGCGGGCAGGTAGATCGGACCGGTCTGGCTCTGGAGCTCGACGACGCGCGGGGCGGCCGGCGCCTCCGGCTCGACGGGCGCGGGGGGCGGCACCGGGGTCTCCCCGGTGCGGGGGTGCGCGGCCGTGACGTGCGTCTCGGCGGCGGCCGAGCGGCGGCCGTCCGGGATGCGGGGCTGCGAGGCGGTCTGCGAGAAGCGCGGGCGCAGGAAGGCGCCGGTCCGCGAGGCGGGTTCGGGAGCGGCCGTCTCGACCGCGGCCGTCTCGGAAGCCGCGGCGGCCGGGGCGGCGACCACGGGCTCCGTGCGCGGCGGTGCGCTGCGGCGGAGGTCCTGCTCGGGCACCTCGGCCGGAGCCAGCTCGCCCTCGATCAGCACGGGGGCGACGATCGGCTCCGCGACCGGGTGGTCGTCGGCCGCGACCACGACGACGCCGTCGTGCACGACCGTGATGCTCTCGGTCTGGCCGTAGCCGCCGCTGCTCTCGTCGCGCACGATGCTGCCGGCCGAGAGCTCGATGACGCGGCGCTTCATCTGGTCGACGATGCCGGCCTCGTGGGTGGCCATGATGACGGTCGTGCCGCCGGCGTTGATCCGCTCGAGGAGGGCCATGATGCCGGCGCTGGTCGTGGGGTCGAGGTTGCCCGTGGGCTCGTCGGCGAGGAGGACCGCCGGCTTGTTGACGACGGCGCGCGCGATCGCGACGCGCTGCTGCTCGCCGCCCGAGAGCTCGTGGGGCAGCCGCGAGGCCTTGCCCGCGAGTCCGACCATCTTGAGCGTGTCCGGGACGGCCTCCTGGATGAAGCCCTTGGACTTGCCGATGACCTGCAGGCTGAACGCGACGTTGTCGAAGACCGACTTGTTCGGCAGGAGCCGGAAGTCCTGGAACACCACGCCCATGTTGCGGCGGAAGTACGGCACCTTGCGGCTCGAGATCTTGCCGAGGTTCTGGCCCAGCACGTGGATCGACCCGGACGAGGGCCGCTCCTCCTTGAGGATCAGCCGGAGGCAGCTCGACTTGCCGGACCCGGAGGCGCCGACGAGGAAGACGAACTCCCCCCGCAGGATCTCGAGGTCGATGGCGTTCAGGGCGGGTCTCGTGCCGCCGCGATACTGCTTGGAGACGTTGTCGAAGCGAATCATGTCGATACGAGGGTAAGCGACGATGCCCCGGGCGCCGCCGCCGTGCTCCCCCGGCGCGCCGGGCGAGGCGTCCGGGAGGGTGCTGCGGAGGGCCTCAGGCGGACTTGCGCCAGCGGATCCCCGCGGCGATGAAGCCGTCGAGATCGCCGTCGAACACGTGCGCCGGCGTGCCGACCTCGTAGTCCGTCCGGAGGTCCTTGACCATCTGGTACGGAGCGAGCACGTAGCTGCGCATCTGGTCGCCCCAGCTGGCCGTGATGTTCCCGGCGAGCTCCTTCTTGGTCGCCGCCTCCTGCTCCTTCTGCAGCAGCAGCAGGCGCGACTGCAGCACGCGCATGGCGGCCGCGCGGTTCTGGATCTGGCTCTTCTCGTTCTGCATCGAGACGACCGTGCCCGTGGGGATGTGGGTCAGCCGGACGGCGGAGTCGGTGGTGTTGACCGACTGGCCGCCGGGGCCGGACGAGCGGAAGACGTCCACGCGGATGTCGTTGTCCGGGATCTCGATCGCCCCGGCCTCCTCCATCAGCGGGATGACCTCGACCGCCGCGAAGGAGGTCTGGCGCTTGCCCGCCGCACCGAAGGGGCTCATGCGCACGAGGCGGTGCGTGCCCGCCTCGACCGACAGCGTGCCGAACGCGTAGGGGGCGTCGATCTGGAAGGTGGCGGACTTGATGCCCGCCTCCTCCGCGTAGCTCGCGTCCATGACGGTGGCGGAGTACTTGTGCTTCTCGGCCCAGCGCAGGTACATGCGCATGAGCATCTCGGCGAAGTCGGAGGCGTCGACGCCGCCCGCACCCGCGCGGATCGTGACGACGGCGGGACGGTCGTCGTACTCGCCGTCGAGGAGGGTCTGGACCTCGAGCTCGCCCATCACCTTCTGCAGCGACGCGAGCTCGGCGATCGCCTCCTGCTCGGAGTCGGCGTCCTCGGCCTCGTTCGCCATCTCGACGAGCACCTCGAGGTCGTCCAGGCGGCGCTCGATCGAGGTGATGCGGGCGAGCTCCGACTGCCGGTGGCTGAGCGCGCTCGTCACCTTCTGGGCGTTGACGGTGTCGTCCCAGAGGTCGGGGGCGCCGGCCTGCTCGTTCAGCTCCGCGATGCGGGTGCGGAGGCGATCGACGTCGATCACGGCGCGGATGTCGTCGAAGGTGGAGCGGAGAGCAGTGATCTGCTCGGTGAAGTCGTTGTCCAGCATGGTGGACCCAGACTACCGGGGCGCGCCCGCGGAGCCCTGAGCGCGCGGGGCGCGCGCGTAGGCTGGGGACGGTGACCGACTCCGCCGAGCGCCCGTTCCCCGTGGGTCCGCTCCTGCTGTCGACGTTCCTCCCCACCCTCCTCTTCTCGATCGGCGAGGGCGCGATCATCCCGCTGCTGCCGGTGGCCGCCGGCGATCTGGGCGCGACGCTCGCGATCGCGGGCCTGGTCTCGGGGATGATCATGATCGGCGAGCTCGCCGGCGACGTGCCCAGCGGATGGGTGGTGTCGCGCATCGGCGAGCGCGGCGCGATGCTCGCCGCCTCGGCCGCGTCGATCCTGGGGCTCGTGATCTGCCTGCTGTCCACCTCGTGGGTGGGGCTCACGGTGGGCGTCTTCGTGATCGGAGTCGCGACCGCGGTGTTCGCGCTGGCGCGGCACGCCTTCATGACGTCGTTCGTCCCGGTCGGCTACCGGGCACGCGCGCTGTCGGCGCTGGCGGGGGCCTTCCGCGCCGGCTGGCTCGTCGGGCCGTTCGTCTCGGCGGGGGTGGTGCACCTGACCGGCACCGTCGAGTCCGTCTTCTGGATCCACATCGTCTGCTGCGTGCTGGCGGTCGCCGTGCTGCTCCTGGTGCCGGATCCGGCCACGATCCTCCGCCGGTCCGCGGCGCCTGTCGAGCGGACCGCGCCGCCCGAGCCGCGCCGGGGGCTCGCCCGCACCCTCCGAGAGCACCGCGGGGTCCTCGCCCGGATGGGCACCGGCGCCGCATTGATCGGCGGGCTCCGGGCGAGCCGCACGGTGGTCCTGCCGCTCTGGGCCGTGAGCATCGGGATGGGCGAGACGGACACCGCGATCGTCATCGGCATCGCGGGCGGACTCGACTTCGCCCTGTTCTACCTGGGCGGCCAGCTGATGGACCGCTTCGGCCGCGGCGCCACGGCGATCCCGTCCATGATCGGACTCGGAGCGGGCCACCTGGTGCTCGCCGTCACCCTGCTCGCGGTCGATCCCGTGCCGTGGTTCGTGGCGGTCGCGTGCCTGCTCGCGGTGGCGAACGGAGTCGGATCGGGCATCCTCATGACGATCGGAGCGGATCTCGCACCGCAGGACGATCCCGCGCCCTTCCTCGGCGCGTTCCGCTTCACGGGCGACGTCGGCGGTGCCGTCGCCCCGCTCGTCGTCGCGGGGCTGACCGCCGCGGTGTCCCTGCCGTTCGCCGCCGGGGCGGTGGGAGTGCTGGGTCTCGTGGGCGCGGGCGCGCTCGCCCGGTGGATCCCGCGCTACCTCCCGCACGGGCGGCCGAGCGGCTGAGGCCGCCCTCCTACACTGGAGCGGCACCCGCGGGAGTGGTGGAATGGCAGACACGCAGGATTTAGGTTCCTGTGCCGCAAGGCGTGAGGGTTCGAGTCCCTCCTTCCGCACACGTCGCGGACCCGCGCGACCGGACCGCGGACCGCGTTCCGCGGCACGGCTCGCACGGCGGCGGCGCCCCGGTCGCGCAGCCCCTGGAGCGGGTCGCGCATCCACGGCCCGCGCGAGGGGTCGAGCGCTACGCTGAGCGCTGTCACGCCTTCGCCCCACCGCCCACCGGCCGAACGGCACCGCCGACGACTGGAGACCCGTTGAACCACGCCGCCCTCATCCCCTGGCTCGATCCGGAGACGATCCTCACCTCGTTCGGGCCCTGGGGCGTCGTCGTCGTCTGCCTGATCGTCTTCGCAGAGACGGGCCTGCTGATCGGCTTCCTCTTCCCGGGCGACACCCTCCTCATCATCACCGGGCTCCTCGCGCACGAGAACGCGTCCAACGGCGGACTGGGCGTCCCCATCTGGCTCATCTGCCTGGCCGTCGGCTTCTCGGCCTTCGTCGGCGGCGAGGTCGGCTACCTGATCGGGCACAAGGCGGGCCCGCGCATCTTCGAGCGCAAGGAGTCGGGCTTCTTCAGCGTCGAGAACGTGCGGCGCACCAACGCCTTCTTCGAGCGTTTCGGCGGCCTCGCCGTCATCCTGGCGCGCTTCGTCCCGATCGTGCGCACCTTCGCACCGATCGCCGCGGGCGTGGCCCACATGAACTACAAGAAGTACAGCCTGTACAACCTCATCGGAGCGCTGGTCTGGGGCAGCGGAGTGACCCTCCTGGGCTGGCTGCTCGCCTTCATCCCGCCGGTAGCCGACTTCGTGTCGCACTACATCGACGTGATCCTGCTCGGAGCCGTCGCCCTCGCGATCATCCCGACGCTCTTCCACTTCTTCCAGCAGCAGCGCAGGGCGAAGCACGCGGCCGACCCCGAGACCGACGCGGCCGAGGCGAGCGCGCTCGTCCTCGACCCGTCCGCCGTCGACGACGAGCGCCGCGAGCACTGACCGCAGGCGGGCTCAGGGCAGGCGCGCCGCCAGCCCGGTCAGCTCGGCGCGCAGCGCCGTGAACGCGCGGGCCCGGTGGCTCGCCGCGTTCTTCTCCTCGGGCGAGAGCTCGGCCGCCGTGCGGTCCGAGCCCTCCGGGACGAAGACCGGGTCGTAGCCGTGGCCGTTCCCGCCCCGCGGTGCGGTCGCGATCGTCCCGGGCCAGCGGCCCTCGACGACGATCTCCTGCCCGCCGGGCAGCACCGACTCCGGCACCACGAGCGCGATCGTGCAGACGAAGTGCGCCCCGCGGTGCTCCTCGTGCACGTCGGCGATCTGGGCGAGCAGCAACTCGAGGTTCGCCACCGCGTCGTGCGGCCTCCCCGACCACCGGGCCGAGAAGATCCCGGGTGATCCGCCCAGGACGTCCACGCGGATCCCCGAGTCGTCCGCGAGCGAGACGAGGCCCGTGTGCGCCGCGGCGGCGCGCGCCTTGATCAGCGCGTTCTCGGCGAAGGTGACCCCGTCCTCGACCGGCTCGGGGCCGTCGTAGGAGCGCACGCCGACGCCCGGCAGCGCCTGGGCGAGCATGGCGCGGAACTCCTCGACCTTGCCCGCGTTGTGCGTGGCGAGGACGAGATCCAGGCTCACGCTCCCGCCTCCGCGGCGAGCGCCTCCGCCTGGATCCGGGCGAGGTCGGACGCGCCGGCGACGGCCAGGTCCAGCAGAGCGTCGAGCTCGCGGCGGTCGAACGGAGCGCCCTCGGCGGTTCCCTGCACCTCCACGAAGAGTCCCCGGCCGGTGACGACCACGTTCATGTCGGTCTCGGCGCGGACGTCCTCGACGTAGGCGAGGTCGAGCATGGGCACGCCGTCGATGATGCCCACCGAGACGGCCGAGAGGCTGTCGAGGAGGGGCACCGCCTTCTGCCCGATGTACTTCTTGCCGCGCGCCCACTCGATCGCGTCGACCATCGCCACGTAGGCGCCGGTGATCGCCGCGGTGCGGGTGCCCCCGTCGGCCTGCAGCACGTCGCAGTCGATGACCAGCGTGTTCTCGCCCAGCGCCTTCATGTCGACGACCGCGCGCAGGCTGCGCCCGATGAGGCGGGAGATCTCGTGGGTGCGCCCGCCGACCTTGCCCTTGATCGACTCGCGGTCCATGCGGGAGTTGGTGGAGCGGGGCAGCATCGCGTACTCGGCCGTCACCCAGCCCTTCCCCTTGCCCTGGAGCCAGCGCGGCACGCCGTTGGTGAACGACGCGGTGCAGAGCACCTTCGTGTTCCCGAACGAGACGAGCGCGGACCCCTCGGCCTGCGTGCTCCAGCCGCGCTCGATGGTCACGGTGCGCAGCTCGTCGGGTGCGCGGCCGTCCTTGCGGACGACGGTCGGGGCGGTGCTGTCGGTCACTGGGGTCTCCCTCGATGGGGCGCGGCCGCATCCAGCTCGCGCAGATTGATGGTGCCGGTCTCGACGAGGTCGACGCTGGAGACCTCGGGGCCGAGGAAGCGGCGGGCGAGGCGGACGAAGTCGCTCGAGCCCGTCTCCTCCCACCGGTAGGTCGGCGGCGCGGCGGCCGTGCGCTGCAGCCCGTGGGCCACGAGCGTCCGGTACACGTCGAGCGCGGTCTCCTCGGCGCTCGAGACGAGGCGGACGTCGGGACCCATCACGTAGGCGATCGCGCCGCGCAGCAGCGGGTAGTGGGTGCAGCCGAGCACGAGGGTGTCGACGCCCGCGGCCTTCATCGGCGCGAGGTACTCCTCGGCGACGGCGAGGAGCTCGTCGCTCCAGGTCACTCCCGCCTCGACGAACTCGACGAAGCGCGGGCAGGCGGCGGTCACGAGCTCGAGGTCGGGGGCCGCGACGAAGGCGTCGTCGTACGCCCGCGAGCGGATCGTGCCGACCGTGCCGATCACTCCGACGCGGCGGTTGCGCGTGTCGCGCACGGCGCTGCGGACGGCGGGCTGGATCACCTCGACGACCGGGATGCCGCGGCCGATCGTGTAGCGCTCGCGCGCATCCCGCATCATCGCCGCCGAGGCCGTGTTGCAGGCGATGACGAGCAGCTTCGCGCCCTGGTCGACGAGCGTGTCGAGCGTGTCGAGCGCGTAGGCGCGGACGTCGGCGAGCGGCTTGGGCCCGTACGGCGAGTGCGCGGTGTCGCCGAGGTAGACGATGGACTCGTTCTGCAGCTGGTCGATGATCGAGCGGGCCACCGTGAGTCCACCGACGCCCGAGTCGAAGATTCCCAGGGGTGCGTCGGTCACTGTCTCTTATAACCATCTGACGCTGCCGACGAATCGAGAGGTGCAGATCATTCGGGTCG
>NZ_JAMRYM010000019.1:0-46524 GCF_023743255.1 Rathayibacter rubneri
CCGCCCGCCTCGCCACCGCGGCCCTCGGCTCGGCCCGCACCGCGCAGACCGGCTCGAAGGTCACCCGCCGCGTCGGCACCACGTCGACCCGCCTGCGCGGACCGCGTCTGGGCGCCGGGCTGACGTCCGTGCCCTCGCGCCCCGCCGCCGACCCGATGGCCGCGCTCATGACGGAGGCGGTCCTCCCCGAGCGCAAGCGCTTCTGCTCGAACTGCGGCACCGCCGTGGGCCGCGGCCGCGACGGCAAGCCGGGCCGCACCGAGGGCTTCTGCCCCAACTGCCGCACCCCGTTCTCGTTCACCCCGCAGCTGCGGAAGGGCGACGTGGTCGGCGGGCAGTACGAGGTCGTCGGCTGCCTCGCCTACGGCGGACTCGGCTGGATCTACCTCGCGCGCGACCGCAACGTCTCGGGCCGCTGGGTGGTGCTGAAGGGCCTGCTCAACTCGGGCGACCCGGACGCCTACGCCGCCGCCGTCACCGAGCGGCAGTTCCTCGCCGAGGTCGAGCATCCGCTCATCGTCGAGATCTACAACTTCGTGCTGCACGAGGGCGCCGGCTACATCGTGATGGAGTACGTCGGCGGTCCGAGCCTCAAGCAGATCCTCAAGGAGCGGCTCGAGGCGAACGGCGGCAGCGCCGATCCACTGCCGGTCGACCAGGCGCTCGCGTTCGTGCTCGAGGTCATGCCCGCCTTCGCGTACCTGCACGACCACGGCCTGCTCTACTGCGACTTCAAGCCGGACAACATGATCCAGGTCGGCGACCAGGTCAAGCTGATCGACCTCGGCGGGGTGCGCCGCGCCGACGACGACGCCTCGGCGATCTACGGCACCGTCGGCTACCAGGCGCCGGAGGTGCCCGAGGTCGGCCCGTCGATCGCGTCCGACGTGTACACGATCGGCCGGACCCTCGCCTCGCTCGTGCTGGACTTCCGCGGCAACCAGACGACGTACGTCGCCTCCCTGCCGCCGGTGTCCGAGACACCGCTGTTCCAGCGGTACGACTCGTTCTACCGGCTGGTGGCGAAGGCGTGCGCCCCGGATCCGCAGGACCGGTTCGCGACGGTCGACGAGATGCGCGGTCAGCTGCTCGGAGTGCTCCGCGAGGTCGTCGCGACCGACCGCGGGCCCGGGCACCCGTCGCTGCACTCGACCGAGTCGGCGCTGTTCGAGGCGCCGGTCGCCGACGTGGTCGACCGTCCGCTGCCGTGGGACGCGCTGCCGCTGCTGAAGATCGACGAGTCCGACGCCGCGAAGGCGTGGCTCGCGGGAGTGAACGTCGCCGATCCGGTCGTGCGCCTGCGCGCCCTCGCGCTCGCTCCGACCACGACGGTGGAGGTGCGGCTCGCGCGGGCCCGAGCGGCGATCGAGGCCGAGCGGTGGGACGAGGTCTCCCGCGCGACCGGTGAGGTCCTGTCCGAGGATCCGTGGGAGTGGCGGGCCGTGTGGCTGAGCGGTCTCGCGCAGCTCGCGCGCGGCGACGACGTCGGCGCGCGCGCCTCCTTCAACACGGTCTACGGCCAGGTCCCCGGCGAGCTGGCGCCCAAGCTGGCGCTCGCCGCGGCGTGCGAGTCGAGCGGCGAGCCCGAGGTGGCGGAGTCGCTCTACGTGATCTGCGCCCGCTCGGACGCGAACTACACCGCTCCGGCCGCCTTCGGTCTCGCCCGGGTGCGGCAGGCCCGCGGCGACCTCGACGGCGCGCTCGACGCGCTCGACATCGTCACGCCGACGCGCTCCTCCTTCCTCGACGCCCGCCGTCGGCGAGCGGAGCTGCTCGCGGAGTCGGGTCGCGGCCTGCCCGCGCTCTCGGCGGCGCTCACGAGTGTCGACTCGCTCGCGATCGACCCGCGCACCCGGCTCGAGCTGACGACCGGGGTGCTGGAGTCGGCGCTCGAACTGGTCCGGCGCGACGGGCCGGCCGAGGGGGCGATGCTGGGGACCGTGGAAGCGACCGAGCCGGCGATCCGCGACGGGCTCGAAGCCTCGTACCGCTCGCTCGCCGCGTCGACACGGGAGCGCGAGGAGCGCCTCCGACTCGTCGACAGGGCGAACGCCGTGCGGCGCTGGACGCTGACGTGAGCGGGGGCGTGGGCGGGGAAGACGGCCTGAGCGGGAAGGTGAGCGAGGAAGTGAGCGAGGGTGCCGAGGAGACTCGGGCCCCCGACGCGGTGCCGACCGTCGAGGAGAGCCCGGCCGAGGAGATTCTGGGCGAGGAGAGCCCGGCCGAGGAGAGCACGGCGCACGACGGCCCGGCCGACGACAGCCCGGCGCTGTCCACGCCGTGCCCCGTCTGCGGTGAGCCGGTCACGACCGGCGACGCGTTCTGCGAGGCGTGCGGCGCGACGCTGATCGTGGCGGCCGCTCCGACCGCCCCGCCGACGGCCGTCGAGGCGGCCCGCGCGTGCGTGTACTGCGGGGGCACCGTCGCCGCGGACGGATACTGCGAGCAGTGCGGGCAGCGCGCGCCGACCGAGCGCGAGCACTGGGCCGAGGCGCCGCATCCGCTCGTCGGGGGCGTCTGCGACCGCGGGATCCGGCACCCGGCCAACGAGGACGCCATGGCGATCGGAGCGGTGGCGGCCGAGGACGGCGCGCTGAGCACGGCGCTCCTCGTCGTCTGCGACGGCGTCTCGTCGACCCCCGACTCCGACACCGCCTCGCTCGCTGCGGCCCGCGCCGCACTGAGCGCCCTGCAGGCGGAGGTCGGCGGCGGTGCCCGCGGGGCCGAGCGGTGGGGCGCCCTGCTGCAGATGGCGACGGCGCGCGCCTCCGGAGCGATCGACGCCGCCGTGCCCGAGAAGCGCGACAACCCGCCGTCCTGCACCTTCACGGCCGCGATCCTCGAGGGGGCGCTGCTGGTCACCGGCAACGTCGGCGACAGTCGCTGCTACTGGATCCCCGACGCCGGGACCCCCCGGCAGCTCACCGTGGACGACTCGTGGGCGCAGGAGCAGATCGCGTCCGGGATGAGCCGGGCCGAGGCGGAGACGTCGAAGGACGCGCACGCGATCACCCGCTGGCTCGGCGCCGACGCGCACGACGAGGAGCCGCGGCTGTCGACGACGGTGCTCGGGGAGGCGGGCTGGGTGCTCGCCTGCTCGGACGGGCTGTGGAACTACGCCTCGCCCGCCGAGGACCTGGCCGCCGTGCTGCACGAGGCGCGGCAGCGGGTCGGCAGCGACCCCGTGACGCTGGCCGAGGCGCTCGTCGCGTGGGCCAACGAGCAGGGCGGGCACGACAACATCACGGCGGCTCTGGCGCGCTTCGAGGTGCCGGGGGAGTAGCGGGTCCGTCCAGCGGCGCGGGCTCCCGCTGGACGAATCCGCCGCTCCGCTGGCGGACGTGCTCCCTACGCTCGACCCCATGAGCCTCGCCGAGTCCCGCACCGCGCTGTCCATCGTCGGCCACTGGATCGACGGGGCGCCGTCGGCGTCCTCGTCCGGTCGGACCGCCCCCGTCTACGACCCGGCGCTCGGAGTCGTGGCCCGCGAGGTGGCGCTCGCCGACGCCGCCGAGATCGATCTGGCCGTCGCCTCCGCCAAGGCCGCCTTCCCCGCCTGGCGCGACACGTCGCTGGCCAAGCGGCAGCAGATCCTGTTCCGGTTCCGCGAGCTGCTCGAGTCGAAGAAGGGCGAGCTGGCCGAGATCATCACGTCGGAGCACGGCAAGGTCGTGTCCGACGCGATGGGCGAGATCACCCGCGGCCAGGAGGTGGTGGAGTTCGCCACGACGCTGGCCCATCACCTCAAGGGCGAGTACTCCGAGCAGGTGTCGACCGGTGTCGACGTGTACTCGACGAAGCAGCCGCTCGGTGTCGTCGGGATCATCTCGCCGTTCAACTTCCCGGCGATGGTGCCGATGTGGTTCTTCCCGATCGCGATCGCGGCGGGGAACACGGTCGTCGTGAAGCCGTCCGAGAAGGACCCGTCGGCGGCGATCTGGCTCGGAGCCCTGTGGAAGGAGGCCGGTCTCCCCGACGGCGTCTACACCGTCCTCAACGGCGACAAGGTCGCCGTCGACGGACTGCTGACCCACCCGGACGTCCGCTCGATCTCGTTCGTGGGGTCCACTCCGATCGCGCAGTACGTGTACGAGACCGGGACCAAGCACGGCAAGCGCGTGCAGGCGCTCGGTGGGGCGAAGAACCACATGCTGGTGCTGCCGGACGCCGACCTGGATCTGGTGGCCGACTCGGCGATCAACGCCGGCTTCGGCTCGGCGGGCGAGCGGTGCATGGCGATCTCGGTGGTCGTCGCGGTCGAGCCGGTCGCGGACGAGTTGATCGCGAAGATCCAGGAGCGGGCGTCGCAGCTGCGGATCGGCGACGGGCGCCGGGGCTGCGACATGGGTCCCCTCGTGACGGAGCAGCACCGCGACAAGGTCGCGTCGTACATCGCGATCGCCGAGGAGGACGGCGCCGAGGTGATCGTGGACGGTCGCGGCATCGAGGTCGACGGCGACGCGAACGGCTTCTGGCTCGGCCCGACGCTGCTCGACAAGGTGCCGACGACGTCGCGCGCGTACACGGAGGAGATCTTCGGCCCGGTCCTGTCGATCGTGCGCGTGGGTACCTACGAGGAGGGCGTGGCGCTGATCAACGCGGGTGCGTTCGGCAACGGGACGGCGATCTTCACGAACGACGGAGGGGCGGCTCGCCGCTTCCAGAACGAGGTCGAGGTGGGCATGATCGGCATCAACGTGCCGATCCCGGTGCCGGTGGCGACGTTCTCGTTCGGCGGCTGGAAGTCGTCACTGTTCGGCGACACGAAGGCCCACGGCGCGGAGGGGGTGCGCTTCTTCACCCAGCAGAAGGCGATCACGAGCCGCTGGCTCGACCCGTCGCACGGCGGCATCAACTTGGGCTTCCCGCAGAACTGAGTTTCTGAGCCTCTCTCCTCGCTGCGCTCGTCGATCGGCCGCGGTCGGCTTGCGAAGAGGGTCGCGTTCCGTGGAGCGTCTCGCGTCCGCGCACGACGATCCGCTGACACGCGGATCGCCGCGGTGTTCTCAAGCTCTCTCCTCCTGCGTCGTCGATCGCCCGCGGTCGGTCGGGCAGTGGGCAGCGTTCCGCAGAGCGTCCTGCGTCCGCGCACGACGATCCGCTGACACGCGGATCGCCGGTTGCGGCTCGGTCACCCTTCGCTGGTCGAGTAGCCGCGCAGCGGCGTATCGAGACCCGCGTCCCCCGGCGCATCCCTCAGCCCAGCACGGAGAGCGCGAGCCAGAGCTCGCTGCGTGCCGACACGTCGTCGAGGTCGACGCCGAGGGCGCGCTCGATGGCGGTGATGCGGTTGCGGAGGGTGTGCCGGTGGACGCCGAGCTCGCGCGCGGCCGGCTCCCAGGCGCCGTTGCGGCGGAGCCACACGCGGGCGGTCTCGAGGAGCACCGCGCCCTCCGGGGTCAGCAGCGGGGCGAGCAGGCGGCGCGCGAGCGGCTCCGCCCCGGACGCGGTCAGCAGGCCGAGCATGCCCTGCGCCGCGACGTCCTCGAAGCGCAGCAGCGGCCGCTGGGGCGAGGAGCGGTCGGCCGCGCGGCGCGCCTCGACCAGCGCCCCCTCGAGCGACGCCCAGCCGGTCGGGGCGGACGCACCGGCCGCCGCTCCGTGCCGCGCGAGCACGTCGCTGATGGCGGCGAGGTCGTCGGCCTTCGTGACGAGCACGAGCGTCCCCTCGCGCTCGGCGAAGAACAGGCGCGCGCCGTTCTCCTCGGCGACCACCTCGAGCT
Source organism: Rathayibacter rubneri (assembly GCF_023743255.1). Taxonomy (NCBI): domain Bacteria; kingdom Bacillati; phylum Actinomycetota; class Actinomycetes; order Micrococcales; family Microbacteriaceae; genus Rathayibacter; species Rathayibacter rubneri. The sequence continues at coordinate 5,724 of NZ_JAMRYM010000019.1, forward strand.
CGTCGAGCAGCGAGTCGCCGTGCACCGGCTCCGCGAGCACGCTCACGCGGAGAGGCTCGGCGGGCAGCGGCCCCCACAGCTGCCGGGCGGTGCGCGCGGCGACCTCGAACGCGCCGGAGGCGAGCAGCTCGAGGAGCCCGGAGCGCAGCTGCCGGCGCGAGGCGTCGAGCGCCCGCCGCTGCTCGAGGGCGATGCTCGCGAGCGCGATCACGCTGGCGACCAGGTCGTTCCCCGCCGGATCGAGCGGGGTGCCGGTGCCCACCGCGAGCACGCCCCGCAGGTGGTCGCGCCGCCCCAGCGTCTGCAGGGTCACGCCACCGCCGTCGTCGAGCCGCAGCCCCGCCCGGCTGCCGCGCGCGAGGGTGTGCCGCACGGCGTCCGCGACCGAGCGCTCCGCCTCCGGGGGCACGTCGAGCCGGGTGGGCACCTGCACGCGCTGGCCCACCGCGTCGTAGAGGGCGACCCAGCAGCCGAGCTGCCGCTCGAGCTCCGAGAGGATCGCGGCCAGCCCGTCGGGGCGCAGAGCCGCCCGGGCGACCCGGCGCTGCGCCTCGAGCGACCACTCGAGCCGTTCGCGCTGCTCTCGCGAGATGACGTCGGCGACGAAGCGGATGATGCCCATGAACGGCGTGAGCTCGGCGACCTCGAGCAGGGGCAGGCCCTGCCGCTCGCAGGCCGCGATGAGCGCCGCCGGCACGTCGTCGTGCACGATGCCGGTCGCGAAGCCCAGCGCCCGGATGCCGCGGCCGCGCAGCCGGGCGACGTACTCCTCCGAGAAGTCGGCCGTGTGCTCGCCGGCGAAGTGCACGCCGTCGGTCAGCAGCAGCTGCCCCGATTCGAGCCAGGGCGTGGGATCGACCAGGTCGGAGGAGTGCGCCCAGACGAGCGGGGCGTCCAGCGCGGCCTCGTCGTGCACGCCCGCGAGGACGTGGAGGGCGAACGCCGGCTCGGCGAGCAGGTCGCGGACGGTCGCGGGCACGGCAGCCTCCGAGGGGACCGGCGCGGGGGCCGGGATCGACGATCCGTCCATCGTAGGGGTCGTCGATCGACGTATCCGCCACAGCGGCGCGGGCGGGCGGGGGCGAGGATGGAACGACCCCGCCTCCGGAAGGACACCATGAGCACCGAGACCGCTCCGACCGCCACCGCCCGCAGCAACGCCGCGGTCACCGCCGCCGACCGCTCGCGGGTGTTCCACTCCTGGTCGGCCCAGGGCGCCCTCAGTCCGCTGCCGATCGCCGGCGGCCTGGGAGCCGAGGTCTGGGACGTCGACGGGAACCGCTACCTCGACTTCTCGAGCCAGCTCGTGAACGTCAACATCGGCTACCAGCACCCGAAGGTCGTCGCCGCGATCCAGGAGCAGGCCGCGGTGCTCACGACGGTCGGTCCCGCCTTCGCAAACGAGACGCGGGCCGAGGCGGCGCGGCTGATCACCGATCGTGCGCCCGAGGGCTTCGAGAAGGTCTTCTTCACCAACGGCGGAGCGGATGCGAACGAGAACGCGATCCGCATGGCCCGCCTGTTCACGGGCCGCGACAAGGTCGTCTCGCTGTACCGCTCGTACCACGGCAACACCGGAGCGGCGATCGTGTCGACCGGCGACTGGCGCCGCATCCCGAACGAGTACGCCCGCGGCCACGTTCACGCGTTCGGCCCGTACCTCTACCGCAGCGAGTTCTGGGCCGAGACCCCCGAGCAGGAGTGCGAGCGAGCGCTGCACCACCTGGAGCGCGTCGTGCAGGCCGAGGGCCCGGAGTCGATCGCGGCGTTCCTGCTCGAGACGATCCCCGGCACCGCCGGCGTGCTGACCCCGCCCCCCGGGTACCTCGCGGGTGTGCGAGCGATCGCCGACCGGTACGGCATCCAGCTCATCCTCGACGAGGTCATGGCCGGCTTCGGGCGCACCGGGGAGTGGTTCGCCTTCGACGCGTTCGACGTGCGGCCCGATCTCATCACCTTCGCCAAGGGCGTCAACTCGGGCTACGTGCCGATCGGAGGAGTGATCATCTCGGATCCGATCGCCCACCACTTCGACGAGCGCGTCTTCCCGGGCGGGCTCACCTACTCCGGCCACCCGCTCGCCGCCGCCAGCGTCATCGCGACGCTCGAGGCCATGGAGGAGGAGGGCATCGTCGAGAACGCGAGGACCATCGGGTCGGAGCACCTCGCTCCCGGGCTCGCCGCGCTGGAGGCGAAGCACGAGGTGATCGGCGAGGTCCGCGGCTCCGGCGTCTTCTGGGCCCTCGAGCTCGTCGAGGACCGCGGCACCCGCGCGCCGCTCGCGGCCGCCTCGGTCGGGCGCCTCAAGTCGGACCTCCTCTCGCGGGGCCTGCTCCCGTTCACGGCCGACAACAGGATCCACGTGGTGCCGCCCGCCGTCGTCACGCCGGCCGAGGTCGCCCGCGGCCTCTCGATCCTCGACGACGCCCTCACCGCCTTCAGCGGCTGACGCGGGCGGCCGCCTCCTCGAGTCCGGGCCGTCGTCCTGTCGGGAATCGAGGTCGGGAGGGCTGACGGAGTCCGATCGAGCCGCCCGGTCGGCTCCCGACCTCGGTTGCAGACCGCTCGGCCTGCAGAACGAAGGCTGAACCCGCTGATCCGGGCGAGGATCACGGAATCGCGTCGGGGAGCCTTACTTCTGAGGCCCGCGGCGTCGTCCTGCGTCGCCGGAGTGGCAGGTCGGGGCTGTGCCGCGCACAACGACAGCCAGAAGTGCCCCTCAGCTTCCCCCGACGACGAGGAAGCCGGACCAGCGGCACCGCACGAGGCGTATCCGGGAATCCGCGTGTCAGCGGATTCCCGTCGCCGAACGCAGGACGCTCTGGAGGACGCGGTTGTCCGCGGTCGCCGACTGCGGCACGCCGCCCCGCGGCGGGCTCATGAGCACAACCGACCGCGGCACGCCGCCCCGCGGCGTGCTCGAGGCTTCGTCACCGCTTCAACCGAGGCTGTGCAGGGTGAAGGCTGTGACGAAGCCGAGTACGGCATACAACCCCGTCAGCACGTTGTCGCGGTCGAACGCCTCCGGGATCATCGTGTTCGAGATCATCGCGAGGATCGCGCCGGCCGCGACGGTCGTGACGAAGGCCACGACGGCTCCGGGCGCGGTCGCGAACACGAGGAAGCCCACGAGTGCGGCGGCGGCCGACGCCGCGGCGATGCCGCCCCAGACGGTGAAGACGTAGCGGGCGGAGCGCCCGTCGGACTTCATGCCCGCGGTCGACGAGAGGCCCTCCGGCAGGTTCGAGATCGCCACGGCGGCGACGATCGGCACGCTGATGGCGGCGGCCGACCCGCCCTGCGCGACCGAGAGCCCGAGGACGATCGACTCGGGGACGCCGTCGATCAGAGCCCCGGCGGCGATCGCCGCCCCGCCGCCCCCGCCGGACCCGGAGGAGGACTTGCGGTTCGCGGCGCCCGCGCGCGAGAGCAGCGCATCCGCCCCGACGAAGACGATCGCGCCGGCGAGGGTGCCGAGGACGGTCGGCAGGAGCCCGCCGTCGTCGGCGGCCTCGGCGACCAGCTCGTACGCGAGGGCCGAGATGAGCACGCCGGCGCCGAAGGCCGACACGGCGGCCGTCAGCTTCGGCGGGACGCGGAAGAACCAGGCGAGCGCCGCTCCGATCAGGAGCGTCGCTCCTCCGATCGCGCCGCTGAGGAGGGCGAGGGACCAAGTGGGCACGGCTCAGCCTCTCAACCCGTCCGTCCCGAGCGCTCGGGGTTGACGACGGGGTCGGGTTCGCGCGGCGGGTGCACCGCGGTGACCAGCACGACCGACACGATCATCAGCAGGAACCACGACACGAGCTTCGACAGCGAGACGACCTGCCAGCCGTCGACCTGATCGGGGTAGAGCCAGGCGCCGGAGTAGGTGGCGATGTTCTCGGCGAACCAGATGAACAGGGCGACCAGCGCGAACCCCAGGAGCACCGGCATGCGGTGCACACCGCGGTGGACACGGTAGACCATCGTGCTGCGCGCCCACAGCAGGACGACGGCCGCGAGGAGCAGCCACCGGGCGTCCGGCAGGAAGTGGTGGCTGAAGAAGTTGACGTAGATCAGCACTGCGACGACCAGCGTGAGCCACCACCGCGGCCAGCGGACGAAGCGCACGTCGAAGAGGCGGTGGATCCGCACCATGTACGAGCCGACGGACGCGTAGAGGAAGCCGCTGAACAGCGGCACCGCGCCGATCCGCAGCACCCCGTCGGCCTCGTAGCTCCACGAGCCCACGTCGGTCTTGAAGAGCTCCATCCCGGTGCCCACGAGGTGGAACAGCACGATCACCCACAGCTCGCGCCCCGTCTCGAGCCTGGTGGCGACGAGGACGATCTGCAGCACCACGGCGACGATCGTCAGCAGGTCGTTGCGGGCGAGCGCGGCGTCGTCCGGGTACCAGAGGCGGGCGGCGAGGAGGACCGCGAGCAGCACGGCGCCGAAGACGCACGCCCACGCCTGCTTCGCCCCGAAGACGAGGAACTCGATCAGCGAGGCGCGCGGACCGGTGGCGGGGCCGCGGGCGAGGAGCCGGTTCGCGGCGTCGTCGATCCGCTGCTCGATCGGTGTGAAGGCCCGTCCCGGCTCGCCCATGCGTCCCGCTCCCTGTCGGAGCGGTCGATGCTACCGGTCGCGGGCGCTCTCGATCTCAGCACTGCCGCGAGACGAACCCGTCCTCGCCGGGCACCAGCAGATCGCGGTCGCGCTGCAGCACTCCGATGCGGTCGCCGCGCGCCGCGCAGGCCCGCTCGAAGACGGCCTCCGGCGCGTCGGTGTACTCCACCTCGTAGACCCGGTCGCCGTAGACGCCGGTGTACGCGTCGCACTCGTCGAAGGCCTCGCACTCCTCGGTGATCGCGAAGTCGAAGCCGAGGCCGCGCAGCTCCGGTGCCCGCTCGGCCGCGTTCTTCTGCCCGAGTGCGAGCCCGTTGCGGTGCGCCTCCTCGATCAGGTCGGCGGCGAACGCGGCGGTGTCGGAGTCGCTCAGCAGCCCCTGGGAGCGGGTCGCGGAGTCGAGGTTGTCGGCCTCGACCGCGGCGAAGCCGCTGTCGGCGCAGCCCGCGATCCACGACGCGACGATCGCGATCAGCGCCTCCCGCTTCGCCGGCGTCGACACGTCCAGCAGCACCTCGTCGGGCCAGTCGGGGTCGGCGACGGGGGTGCCGGAGGAGTCCCGCAGCAGCAGCTCGGCGCGCTCGCCCGTCCAGTCCTCGCGCTCGCCGGGCTGCGTCTGGAACGCGTTGACGTAGCAGACGGAGTAGAGACCGGGCTCGGGTAGGTCCTCGCGATCGCGCACCACGAGCTGCACGCCCTCGGCCGGGGGATATCCGCCGCCCAGCTGGTAGTCGAACCGGGCGCCGCCGGGAGGGAGGGCGATTTCTCCGGGCGTCGTCGAGGAGCAGCCCGAGAGCAGCAGGAGCGCGCTCGCCAGGACCGCGAGGGCTCTCCGCGGCGTCCGCGAGGCGGGAGCCGCCTGTGAGCGCGGCAGCCGGGGCCGCGCGCGGGGCGACGCGCGAAATAGACTGCGGGAATGGCGGAGTTCAGCGCGAGTGTTTTCCAGAACGAGTACCTCTCGGACGGCGCCACGGATGTGCACGCGATCGTGACGGTCACCGCCTCCGGCACCGGCTCGGCCGGCAGCGACGGAGCGGCCGCCGAGATCATCATCGTCGACTGCTCCGGATCGATGACCGGCGAGAACATGACCGCCGCCAAGCGCGCGGCCCAGGTCGCGGTCGACCAGATCCTCGACGGGACGTTCTTCGCGGTCGTCGCGGGCTCCGAGCGCGCCGACCGCGCGTTCCCGTACCCCAACGCCTCCGTCTCGATGGTGCGGATGGAGCCGGGCGCCCGCGCCGCGGCCCGCGAGGCCATCGGCTACCTGCAGGCCGACGGCGGCACCGCGATGGGCAGCTGGCTGACCCTCGCCCGTCAGCTCTTCGCGACGGTCCCGGAGGCGACGCAGCGCCACGCGATCCTCCTCACCGACGGCAAGAACGAGCACGAGTCGCGGATGCAGCTCGACGCCGCCATCCGCGCCGCCCAGGGCGTGTTCCAGTGCGACGTGCGCGGAGTCGGCTCCCGCTGGGTCGTCGAGGAGGCGCGCACGATCGCGAGCGCGCTCCTGGGCACCGTGGGCCTCATCGCGAATCCGGCCGACATGGCCGCCGACTTCGAGCAGCTCATGCAGGCGTCGATGGGCCGCGGAGTCGCCAACGGCGAGCTGCGCGTGTGGACCCCGCAGGGCGCCCAGCTGCTGTTCGTCCGCCAGGTCGCGCCGAACCTCGAGGACCTCAGCTCGCGCCGCACTCCGGTGAACCCACTGACCGGCTCGTACCCGACGGGCGCCTGGGGCGACGAGTCCCGGGAGTACCACGTGGCGGTCCGCGTGGCGTCCAAGCCCGTCGGAGCGGAGCAGCTCGCCGCCCGCGTGCAGCTGAGCGTCCGCGACGAGGTGGTCGCCTCGGCGCTGGTGAAGGCCCGCTGGACGGACGACTCCGCGCTCACCGCGCGCATCGACCCGGCCGTCGCGCACTACACCGGGCAGACCGAGCTCGCGTCGGCGATCCAGGACGGACTGGCCGCGAAGGCCGTCGGCGACGACGCGACGGCCACGGTCAAGCTCGGCCGCGCCGTGCAGCTGGCCGCCGTCACCGGCAACGACGAGGCCACCGCGAAGCTGCGCAAGGTGGTCGAGATCGACGACCCGAACGAGGGCACCGTGCGGCTCAAGCGCGGAGTGACCCGCCTCGACGAGATGGCGCTCGACACGGCGTCCACCAAGACCACCCGGGTGCGCAAGTGAGCTTCCGGTGCCCCGAGGGGCACACCTCCGCGTCCGGCGACTACTGCGACGTCTGCGGGGCGCCCATCCAGGCCGCGCCCTCGGCCGCTCCGGCGCCCAGCGCCGCCGCGCCGACGACCGCGATCCCGACCGGGCCCGCCGTCTGCCCGAACTGCTCGTACCCCAACGAGGCGGGCGCGCTGTTCTGCGAGAACTGCGGCTACGACTTCACGACCGGCTCGCTGCCCGAGGCCGACCCGTTCACCGAGTCGGGCGCCGTGCGCGCGCCCGGCGAGGTCGGCGGCTCCGCGACTGGGGCCGGCGACCCCGGCGCCCACCTCGGCGAGGCTCCGGCGCCCGGCGCGGCGGCGGAGGCTCCGACGGAGTTCGTCCCGGAGCAGGAGGCCGGCTTCGACGTGCCGGTCGCCACGGCCCCGCCGACCGAGGTGATCCCGGAGGCCGCTCCTGCGCCCTCTCCTGCGCCCGCTCCCTCGCCGGAGGCTGCGGAGGACGAGCCGTGGATCGCCGAGCTCTGGATCGATCCGGAGTGGTACGCCGAGCAGCGTGCGGACGACCCGATGCCCTCCGCCGGACCGCCGGCCGTCGTCGTGCTGCGCGAGCGCACGCTGCTGGTCGGGCGTCCCTCGGTCTCGCGCGGCATCTCGCCGCAGATCGACTGCGGCACCGACTCGGGAGTCTCGCGCCGCCACTGCCAGCTGAGCACCGACGGCTACCGCTGGTGGGTGGAGGACCTGCAGTCGGCCAACGGCACGTACGTCGCCGTAGCGGGCGCCGCGCTGCCGCAGACTCCGATCGCCCCGGGCCAGCGCCGCGAGATCGAGGAGGGCGACCGTCTCTACGTCGGCGCCTGGACCCGCATCGTCCTGCGGAAGGCGCTGCCGGGCGAGGCGTGAGCGGGCCTCCTCCGGGCGGCGGGGCCTCGATACGCGGCTGCGCCGCTGCTCGACCAGCAGGCTTCCGCTGATCGAGTAGCCCGCGGAGCGTGCGGTCCTGCCTGCTGATCGAGTGGACCGCGGAGCGGGCGTGCTCAGCGCCCGGTGAGCACGCCGAGCATCCAGGACAGCGCGGCGACCGCGCCGACGCCGACCACGCTCGAGCCGATGATGACGCTGCGGCGGATCCTCGCGGTCCGGCTCCCGTCCACCGACTGCGCGGGAGCGGTCGAGGTCGGGGTCAGCCCGCCCCGCAGCCGGTGCGCGACCTCGTCGGCGGTGGGGCGGCCCGCCGGGTCCCTCTGCGTCATCTCGGCCAGGAGCGTCCGCCACTCGGCGGGGAGCGTCTCGGGGATCGTGGGGCTGCGGTGCAGGCGGGCGATCGCCGCCTCCAGCACCGTGCCCGAGTACTCCCGGTGGCCGGTGAGCGCCTCGAGGAGGACCAGGCCGAGCGAGAAGACGTCGCTCGCTCCGCTGATCGGCTCGCCGGCGACCTGCTCGGGGCTGACGAAGCTGGCCGTGCCGATGACGATGCCGTCGCTGGTGAGGCGCGAGCCGTCCATGAAGTGGGCGACGCCGAAGTCGGTGAGCTTGGCGGTGTGCTCGTAGCCGCTCGAGCCGACATCGCTGACGAGGATGTTGGCCGGCTTCACGTCGCGGTGGACCACGCCGCGCTCGTGCAGATAGGCGAGCGCCTCGGCGAGCTGGGTGCCGATCGCCGAGACCTCGTCGACCGCCATCGGTCCCGACTCGAGCCGGGCCTCCATCGTGGGGTCGGCGACGAGCTCCATGACGACGTAGCGGCGGACCTCGCCGCCGAAGTTGTGCAGGCCGGCGTCGAAGAGGTTGACGATCCCCGGGTGCGCGAACGAGCTGAGCATCCGCACCTCGCGCTCCTGGCGGGCGACGTCCTCCGGATTGGAGGCTTCGGCGCGGAACACCTTCACGGCCACGTCGCGCTGCACGGTCTCGTCCCGTGCGCGGTACACCGAGCCCATCCCGCCCGAGCCGATCCGCTCGATGAGGTAGTAGCGCCCTGCCACCCGCTGCTGGGCGGCATTGGCGGCGATGGTGCTCATGAGGAGCCCGCCTTCCGAGGGAACGGCACGTTCTGAGCGCTCCAGAACGGCGCCTGGGAAGACGGTACCGCGAGCACCCTTTCGCGGGGGAGGCCCGGATCGGGGATTGACAGCGCGTCGCCTCTGAGCAGGTCGTCGACACGCCCGAGCGGGGCCGGGCCGCTGGGCGAGGACCTCGATCCGGAGCGCGCTCAGCGGCCTGCGCGGGCCCTGCTCAGCCGGGGAGGTCGACGACCGTCGGGGCGGCCGAGGCGGACGGGAGGTAGGCCGTCGAGACGATCGGGCCGCTCCGCGCGACGGGGGCGCCCGCACCGGACGGGAGGGCCGCCGTGAGCAGGATCCTGTGCGCGAGCGAGTGCACCGAGGGGAGGAACGACACCGCGCCCTGCGCGCGCACCGGCTCGATCGTCCCCACCCACGAGCCCTGGGCGGGCACGGGGACGACTCCGAGGTCGTAGGAGGCGACGTCGCGACCGTGGGCCCGCGCGATCACACCCGTGACGCCGGCGATCCGGTAGGGGGCGGCCGGCGCGGACTCGGGGAAGGGGACGTGGTGGACCGCGAGGCGGAGAAGGAGGCGCCTGCGCGTCGGGTTGAGGACCACGAGGATGTGCACCGCGTCGTCGACGTAGTAGCCGGGGACCTCCTGCCGAATCGCGGATCCGTCGGTCGTCCTCCGGTGGCCGGCGCGATCCGCGGCACCGAGGGCCGCGGCGATCGGGCGGCGCAGAACGGCGCGGGTCATGGTGCTCCTCGGGTCCGGCGGGGGTGCCGCGACCGGGGGAGGCGCGCGACCCGAGGGCGAGGGTAATCCGCCCCCGGGTCGTCGGCCGGTGCTGGCACGATCCGTCGTCGTGCCCGCCGGGATCAGCTCCGGCGGCCCAGCATCCCCTCGAAGGAGCCCTCGAGCGCCCAGGGGTCCCGCACGGACCGCGAGACGCGCGCCGCCTCAGCCGCGAGCTCGCGGCCGGCCCGCTCGATGCGCCCGGGCAGCGCCCGGCCGTCCTCGCTCGCTCCGCCCCAGTCGTCGGTCGCCGCGAAGACGGTCGTCGACAGAGGGGCGGCGTGCAGGTAGCTGAACAGCGGGCGCATCGCGTAGTCGACCGCGAGCGAATGGCGGGGCGACCCTCCCGTCGCCGCGAGCAGCACGGGCAGCCCGCGCAGCGCCTCCGTGTCGAGCACGTCGACGAACGACTTGAAGAGTCCGCTGTAGCTGGTCGTGAAGACCGGGGTGACGGCGATCAGGCCGTCGGCGCCGGCGACCGCGTCGAGCGCGGTCTGCAGGGCCGGACTCGCGAATCCGGTGAGCAGGTCGTTCACGACGTCGTGCGCGAGATCGCGCAGCTCGACGACGCTCCGCTCGACGGCGAAGCCCTGCCGGGACAGGTCGCGCTCGGTCGCATCGGCGAGGCGGTCGGCGAGCAGCCGCGTGGAGGACGGCTGGCCGAGGCCGGCCGAGAGGACGGTGATCCTGCGGGTGTCCATGGTGGATCTCCTGTTCTGTCGCGCGGATCAGACGGCGACGGGCTGCGCGTCGCGGGCGGCGACGAGCGAGGCGTGCGTGGGCGCCTCGGGCACGTGAGCGGGGCGGCGGGAGTCGAACTCGTGCCGCAGCACGGGCAGGATCTCGCCGAGCAGGTCGAGCTGCTCGAGGACGGTGGCCAGCGGGAGGCCCGCGTGGTCCATCAGGAAGAGCTGGCGCTGGTAGTCGCCGACGTAGTCGCGGAAGCCGAGCGTGCGGTCGATGACCTCCTGCGGGGAGCCGACGGTGAGCGGGGTCTGCTCTGTGAAGTCCTCGAGCGAGGGCCCGTGCCCGTAGACCGGCGCGTTGTCGAAGTAGGGCCGGAACTGCTTCACCGCGTCCTGCGAGCTGCGGGCCATGAAGATCTGCCCGCCGAGCCCGACGATCGCCTGGTCGGCGGAGCCGTGGCCGTAGTGCTCGAAGCGCTGGCGGTAGAGCTGCACCATCTTCTGCGTGTGCGAGGCGGGCCAGAAGATGTGGTTCGAGAAGAAGCCGTCGCCGTAGTAGGCGGCCTGCTCGGCGATCTGCGGCGAGCGGATCGAGCCGTGCCAGACGAACGGAGCGACTCCGTCGAGCGGGCGCGGGGTCGACTGGAAGCCCTGCAGCGGCGTGCGGAACTGGCCCTGCCAGTCGACGAAGTCCTCGCGCCAGAGGCGGTGGAGCAGGTCGTAGTTCTCGATCGTGAGCTCGATGCCCTGGCGGATGTCCTTGCCGAACCAGGGGTAGACCGGGCCGGTGTTGCCGCGGCCGAGCATGAGGTCGACGCGTCCGCCGGAGAGGTGCTGCAGCATCGCGAAGTCCTCGGCGATCTTCACCGGGTCGTTCGTGGTGATGAGCGTGGTCGCGGTCGAGAGCAGCAGGCGCTCGGTCTGCGCGGCGATGAACGCGAGCGTGGTGGTGGGCGAGGAGGACCAGAACGGCGGGTTGTGGTGCTCGCCGAGCGCGTAGACGTCGAGGCCGACCTCCTCCGCCTTTTTGGCGATGGTGACCGCGGCCGCGATCTTCTCGGACTCGGTCGGGGTCGCTCCCGTGGTGGGGTCGGTCGTGATGTCGCTGACCGAGAAGATTCCGAACTGCATGAGGTGCGCCCCTTCCGTCGCGGGCGCCTCTGCGGCGCCCAGTCCATGCGTTTGCATGTACATCGCGGTACAACGCCCTGCGGCGCGATCTATTCCCGGACCCTGCGGCTGCCGGCACCGCCCGGACCACCGGGCCCGCCTCGGAGCCCTCGCACCGCGAAACATCCCCGCAATACGCCCCGGACTAGAGTCGTGCCATGGGTGACCTCTTCGACGGCTACGGGTCCCAGAAGGTCGAGCGCCGCCGTGCCGGCGCCCCTCCCTGGGACGAGATGTTCGCTGATGTCGCCGCGACGAAGGGTCCCGACGGGGTCCGCTCGGCGTACCGCGACATCTACTCCTCGCTCGCGCGGATGACGCAGGAGGAGCTGCGCGGCCGTACCGACGCGCTCGCCTCCTCCTACCTCGCGCAGGGCGTCACGTTCGACTTCGCCGGCGAGGAGCGCCCGTTCCCGCTCGACGCCGTGCCGCGCGTGATCGAGCGGGCCGAGTGGAACGAGGTGCAGAGCGGCATCAAGCAGCGGGTCCGGGCGCTCGAGGCGTTCCTGGCCGATGTCTACGGGCCGCAGAACGCGGTCAAGGACGGCGTGATCCCCGCCGGGCTCATCTCGAGCTCCAGCCACTTCCACCGCCAGGCCGCGGGCATCGTGTCGGCGAACGGCGTGCGGATCCAGGTCTCGGGCATCGACCTCATCCGGGACGAGGTCGGCGGCTGGCGCGTGCTCGAGGACAACGTCCGCGTGCCCTCCGGTGTCTCGTATGTCATCTCCAACCGCCGCGTCATGGCGCAGACCCTGCCCGAGCTGTTCGTCTCGATGCGGGTCCGCCCCGTCGGCGACTACCCCAACAAGCTGCTGCAGGCCCTGCGCGCCTCGGCTCCGGAGGGCGTCGACGACCCGACCGTGGTCGTCCTGACCCCCGGCGTCTACAACTCCGCCTACTTCGAGCACACCCTGCTCGCGCGCCTCATGGGCGTCGAGCTCGTCGAGGGCCGCGACCTGTTCTGCACCGGCGGCAAGGTGTTCATGCGGACGACCTCCGGCCCCACCCGCGTCGACGTGATCTACCGCCGCGTCGACGACGAGTTCCTCGACCCGCTGCAGTTCCGCGCCGACTCGATGCTCGGCTCGCCGGGGCTCATGCTCGCCGCGCGCCTGGGCACCGTGACCATCGCCAACGCCGTGGGCAACGGAGTCGCCGACGACAAGCTCGTCTACACCTACATGCCCGACCTCATCCGCTACTACCTCGGCGAGGACGCGGTGATCAAGAACGTCGACACGTGGCGCCTGGAGGATCCGGGCGCGCTCGAGGAGGTCCTCGACCGCCTCGACGAGCTCGTCGTGAAGCCGGTCGACGGCTCCGGCGGAAAGGGCCTCGTGGTGGGCCCCGACGCCTCGGCGAAGGAGCTGGCCGAGTTGCGCTCGCGCCTGCAGGCCGATCCGCGCGGCTGGATCGCGCAGCCGGTCGTGCAGCTCTCGACCATCCCCACGCTCGTCGACGACGGCATGCGCCCGCGCCACGCCGACCTCCGGCCGTTCGCGGTCAACGACGGCACCGACGTCTGGGTGCTGCCCGGCGGACTCACCCGCGTGGCGCTGCCCGAGGGCCAGCTCGTCGTGAACTCGTCCCAGGGCGGCGGATCGAAGGACACCTGGGTCGTGGGTCTGGAGTCGCAGCGCGACCGGGAGCCGGACGCGCACGACATCCAGGGCCTCGTCGCCGAGCAGGCCGCCGTCACCAGCTCGATCCCGATCGTGTACCCGCTGAACCACACCCCCGACCACTCGCCGCACGACGGCCCGAACACCGACCAGGAGCAGCAGCAGCAGCAGGGTCGCGACGCGGGGGAGGAGGACTGATGCTCTCCCGGATCGCAGAGTCCCTCTTCTGGATCGGCCGCTACATCGAGCGCTCCGACGGCACCGCCCGCATCCTCGACGTCCACCTCCAGCTCCTGCTGGAGGACCCGTGGATCGACGAGGACACCGCGTGCCGCTCGCTGCTGTCGGTGATGGGCTCGACCCCGCCCGACGACATGGGCGAGATCACCCGCGCCGACGTGCTGACGATCCTCGCCATCGACCGCACGAACCCGGCGTCCATCGCGTACTCGCTCGGCGCCGCCCGCGAGAACGCCCGCCGCGCCCGCGAGATCGTGTCGACCGAGCTCTGGGAGTGCCTCAACACCACCCGCACCCGGATGCCGCGCCGCGTCTCGGGCGAGCGCGTCTCGGAGTTCTTCAGCTGGGTGCGCGAGCGCTCGGCACTGGCCGTGGGCATCATCGAGTCGGCGACGTCCCGCGACGAGGCCTGGCAGTTCTTCACGCTCGGCCGCTCGATCGAGCGGGCCGACATGACCGCGCGGCTGCTCGCGACCCGGTCGCTGACCGAGGCGAGCGGCCCGTCGTGGACCACGATCCTCCGCTCGTGCGGGGCGTACGAGGCCTACCTCCGCACCTACCGCGGGGTGCCGAGCGCGCGGAACGCGGCGGAGTTCCTCCTGCTCGACCGCCTCTTCCCGCGCTCGATCCTCTTCTCGATCTCGCGCGCCGAGATGTGCATGCGCGACATCGAGCCGCGCACGGGCCGGATCGGCCACACCGGCGACGCGCAGCGCGTGCTGGGCCAGATCCGGAGCGAGCTGGAGTACCGGCCGATCGCGGAGATCCTCGAGGACCTCCCGCGGCACATGGACGGGGTGCAGGACGCGACCTCGGCCGCGTCCGAGGCGATCCGGCAGCGCTACTTCCCCACCAACGTCATGCCGAGCTGGATCGGGGAGGCGCTGTGAGCAGGCTGCGCATCACGCACACCACGGGTTTCACCTACCAGGGCGACGTCGTGGCGTCGTACAACGAGGCGAGGATGCTGCCGGCGTCCTCGGACGGGCAGCTCGTGCTGTTCTCGAACCTCGACATCCGACCGGTCACCTCGGCGCACACCTACACCGACTACTGGGGCACCCGGGTGTCCTCGTTCGACGTGCTCGACCCGCACCAGGAGCTCTCGCTCACGGCGACCTCCCTCGTCGAGGTGCGCCCGAAAGCGCATCCGGAGCACCCCTACGGCTGGGAGCAGCTCGCCGAGCAGGTCGAGACCCTCACCGAGTACGTGGAGCAGTCGAAGCAGACCACCCGCACCGCTCCTCCCGAGGACCTCGTCGATCTGGCGCGCTCGCTCGCCGACGAGGCGGCCGGGCCCTGCGAGGCCGCGCTCGCGATCGCCGAGCGCATCGGCCGCGAGATGACGTACAAGCAGGGCGTGACCGGCGTGCACTCGACGGCGACGGAGTCGTGGACCGCTCGCAAGGGCGTCTGCCAGGACATCACCCACATCGTGCTGGGGGCGCTGCGCTCCGTCGGAATCCCGGCCCGGTACGTCTCGGGCTACCTGCACCCCAAGCCGCACGCCGAGATCGGCGAGACGGTGACGGGCGAGTCGCACGCGTGGGTGGAGTGGTTCTGCGGAGGCGCGTGGCGCGGCTACGACCCGACGAACCTGATCGACATCGGCGACCGGCACGTGATCGTCGGCCGCGGCCGCGATTACAACGACATCGCCCCGCTGCGGGGCGTCTACGCCGGGCCGCACTCGTCGAAGCTGTTCGTGCGGGTCGAGATCACCCGCGAGGCCTGAGCGCGGGGGAGCGGGAGTCGAGCTCGCGCTCGTGCGATCAGGTCCGGCTCGCGGAATCCAGCCGGTCCTGCGAGCCGAGCGCGTCCTGCGAGCCGAGCGCGTCCTGCGAGCCCAGCGCGTCCTGGCGAGCCGGAGCGGCTCCTGCGCGGCGCATCCGGACGTGGAAGCCCAGCCCCACCGCGGCGGCGGCGAGACCCGACGCGGCCCCCACCGCGATGGCCCAGCGCGGGCCGAGGCCGTTCGCGACGGCTCCGATGAGCGGTGCGCCGATCGGGGTCCCTCCGACGAAGATCGCCATGTAGAGCGCCATCACGCGGCCGCGCATCTCGGGCGCGGTGGAGAGCTGCACGAAGCCGTTGGCCGAGGTCATCAGAGTCTGCGCGGCGACGCCCACCAGGGGCAGGACGATCGCGAAGGACCACGCCGTCGGCATCAGTCCCGACAGGGCGAGCGCCACGCCGAACGCGGCGGCGGCCGCGACGATCAGGCGCAGGCGCGGGCGGTCTCGGCGGGCCGAGAGCAGGGCTCCGACGACGGAGCCGATCGCGATCGCGGAGGAGAGCAGCCCGAACTCGCTCGCTCCCATGTCGAACTCGACGGTGGCCATGGTCGAGGCGAAGATCGGGAAGTTGAGGCCGAAGGTGCCGATCAGGAACACGATGATCAGCACGACGATGATGTCCGGCCGCCGCGAGACGTAGCGGAACCCCTCCAGCAGCGCACCCGGCCCGCGGGAGGCGCGCGGCGCGGAGTGGAGCTGGTCGCGGTGCAGGAGGCGCAGCGAGAGCAGCACCGCGAGGAAGCTCGCGGCGTTGAGGAGGAAGACCCAGCCCGACCCGATCGCCGAGATCAGCACGCCCGCGAGGGCCGGGCCGATCATCCGCGCGGAGTTGAACGAGGCGGAGTTGAGCGAGACCGCGTTCGAGAGGTCCTTCTCCTCGACGAGCGCCGAGACGAAGGTCTGGCGCACCGGAGCGTCGATCGCGGCGGCGAAGCCCAGCAGCAGGGCGAAGAGGTAGACCATCCAGAGCTGGACCGCTCCGGTGACGACGAGGAGGCCGAGGGCGAGTCCGAGCGCGCCCATCGCGGCCTGGGTGGCCATGAGCAGCCGTCGCCGGTCGAAGCGGTCGGCGATGAAGCCCGAGAAGGGGACCATGAGCAGCTGCGGCCCGAACTGGAGGGCCATCGTGATGCCCAGCGCGGTGGCGTCGTGGTCGGTGAGGTCGTTGATCACGATCCAGTCCTGGGCCGTGCGCTGCATCCAGGTGCCGATGTTCGAGACCGTCGCACCGGCGAACCAGATGCGGTAGTTCGGCACGGCCATCGAGCGGAACATGGCGCTCATCGCTCCGCCACCTCGCGCAGGAGTCCGGCGGCGTCGTGCAGCAGCGCCCGCTGGGCGGGGGAGAGCTCCCGGAGCCGGGCGACCAGCCAGGCGTCGCGGCTGCGGCGGACCTCGCGGACCAGGGCCGTGCCGGCCTCGGTCGGGCGCAGACGGGTGATCCGCCCGTCCGTCGGATCGCCGAGCCGCTCGGCCAGGCCGTCGTCGACGAGGCACGCGACGGTGCGCGACATCGACGGCGGGCGGACGCGCTCGAGCTCGGCCAGCTCGCCGAGCGTGCGCGGACCCTCCCGCTCGAGCAGGGCGAGGACGCTCAGCTGCGCGTCGCTCAGCTCGTGCCGGCCCTTCTCCTGGCGGAGCCTGCGGCCCAGTCGTGCGACGGCGACGCGGAGCTCTCCGGCGAGAGCGGGTATCGCGGTCTCGATAGGCACATAGTTAGCCTAACGAAACATCAGCCCGAACGGGAGGGATCGCCCGAACCCGCGAGGGTCAGCGCCGAGCGGTGCGCACGGCGCCCACGCTCGCCGCCACGACGAGGCCGATGCCGACCGCCTCGATCGCGGTGAGGCGCTGGCCGAGCACGAGGAACCCCGAGAGCGCCGCCGCCCCCGGTGCCAGCGACATCAGGATCGAGAAGGTCGAGGAGCGGAGGCGCCGCAGCGCCAGCAGCTCGAGCGCGTAGGGGACGGCGGAGGAGAGCACCGCGACCGCGAGGCCCAGCAGCAGCACGGGCGGCAGGACGAGGGCGGATCCGGCGGTGGCGATGCCGAACGGCAGCGACACGATCGCGCCCGCGGCGAGGGCCAGGGCGAGACCGTCCAGGCGCGGGAAGCGTCCGCCCGTGCGCTCGGCGAAGACGATGTACGTCGCCCAGAGCGCCGCTGCTCCGAGGGCGAAGGCGACGCCGACGGGGTCGAGGGAGCCGAAGCCGCCCTGCGACAGCGTGACGACGCCCGCGAGGGCGAGGCCGGCCCAGAGCAGGCTGAGAAGGCTGCGACCGGCGATCACCGAGAGGGCCAGCGGCCCGAGCACCTCGAGGGTGACGGCCGCGCCCTGCGGGATGCGGGCGATGGCCTCGTAGTAGCAGGCGTTCATCCCGCCCAGGGCGAGGCCGTAGACGGCGACGGTGCCCCAGTCGGCGCGGCTGTAGCCGCGGATCCGGGGACGGCACACCACGAGCAGCACGAGCGCCGAGAAGACCAGGCGCAGGGTGACGGTGCCGATCGGGCCCGCGGCGGGGAAGAGGAGGACCGCGAACGAGGCGCCCAGCTGCACGCTCGCGACCGCGCCCAGGACGAGCCCGATCGAGCCCGCGCCACCCGGGCGGCGCGGGGCCGGGTCGACGGCGCTCAGCTCGAGCGCCGCTGCTTCTGCACCGGCGGGACGTTGTAGCCGAGCAGGCCCACGCCCGTCTCGTCCCAGCGCAAGGTCGTCAGCGAGACGTTGTCGACGACCGGGAAGGTGTGGCGGTAGGTCTCGGGGTTGATGCCGAGGTACGCGCAGAGCAGCAGGCGGATGAGGGTGCCGTGCGCGACGACGAGCACACGGCCCTCGGGATGGTCGCGGTGGATCCGGGCGAGCGACGAGTTCGCGCGGGCGACCGCGTCGAGCCCCGATTCCCCGCCGGGCATGGGCTGGATCGCCGGTGCGGCGACCCACGCGCGGTAGGCGTCGGGGAAGCTCTTCTCCATCTCGGCGGTGGTCAGCCCCTCGCCCTGGCCGAAGTCGACCTCGACGAGCGCAGGATCGAGCTGCACCTCGAGGTGCGCCGCTCGCGCGGCCGGAACGGCGGTGCGGACGGCGCGCACGAGGGTGGAGGAGTACACCGCCTCGAGGTCCGCGTCGACGGCCCAGGAGGCCAGCGTCGCCGCCTGGTCCTGTCCGCGAGGGGTCAGAGCGATGTCGGAGGAGCCCGCGAAGCGGTTCTCGGAGTGCCAGACGGTCTCTCCGTGCCGGGCCAGGATCAGGGTCGTCACCCCCCGAGCCTAGCGAGCGGTGGCCGTGCGGGAGGTGAGCGCTCCGGGACCGCGGCGGACCGCGGCCCGGCGGACCTAGGCCGCGCTGATCCCGTAGTGGGCGTCGACCAGGACGGGCAGGTGGTCGGACAGCCCCTGGGGCAGGGTCGACACGCGCTCGATGCGGACGGAGTCGCTGATCGCGAAGTCGAAGTGCCCGCTGAAGTAGCGGTAGCGCGCGTAGGTGGGGGAGTCGCTCCGCGACACGAGGTACCCGTTCCGCGTCATCTTCCGGTCGAGTCCGCGGAAGAACCAGGGGTAGTTGTAGTCACCCACCATGAGCGACGGGGTGTCCGGCGCGTACTCCCGGAGCCGGTTGAGCGCCTCGTCGATCTGCTTGCGCCGCAGCGCGTTGCCCGCCGAGAGGGGGGCCGCGTGGAACGACGAGACGGCGATCGCTCCGCCCTCCTCGTCGACCAGGCGGACGGCCAGCAGGCGCTCGTGAGCGGGGGACATCACGCGGTCGTGCATCGACTTGCTGAGCTCGAAGGCGGCGCTGCCGACGAGTTCGAAACGGGCGTGGGAGTAGTAGATCGCGAGGCCCAGACGGTTGCGCGCGGTGACGCTCGCGAGGCGCAGGTCGCCCAGCTCCTGGGGGAGCTTCGTCGTGTCGCACTCCTGGAGGCAGAGGACGTCGACATCGTGCCGGGCTGCGAGAGGAGCGATCTCGACGTGCGCTCGGTGCTCCCGGAGGTTGTAGGAGATCACCCGGAGGGCGCGTTCTTTCGGCTGCATCCCGCCAGTGTAGGGCGGCGCCGCCGTCGCGGCGGCGACGTCCGGGCGAACACGGAGGGACCTCTTCGGGCAGCGATCGCCGGGGCGATCAGCGCCCGAGGAGGTCCCTCGGATCGTGCGCGGTCAGCGGGTCGCGCCACCGGTTCCGTCGGGGTCGGCGTCGGTGCCGTGGACGCCGTCGGTGGGGCCCCAGTCGGGCAGCGGGGGGTTCTCGGCCTCGCCGTCCTGGGTGAGTCCGTCGGGGGACGGACGGCCCACCTCGTCGAGGCCGGCGGTGGTGCCTCCGCCCGTCTCGGGATCGGTCTCGGCCGGGGTCCGCTCGGGGTCGACGAGGGTCGGTTCGATGTCGTTGTCGGAGCTGCTCATGACGCCACGCTAGGTCGCGCTCCCGCCCCCGCGCACCCCCTTGCGCTCGGGCGACTCCCACCTGCGAGGGGCAGAGGCCCGCGCCTTGAACGCGGATCGCCCGCCGCCCAGGATCGCTCCCGAACCTCACCGCTGCCGGCCGTTCCGTGCCGGAGGGCGCCCTCGGTCGTCCTCCTCCGACAGAAAGGGCCGCTCGTGACCCACAACCTCACTCCCGCTCCTCTCCACGCCGAGCGCCTCGTCCCGCGCCGCTCGGTGACCGCCGCAGCCGCGTGGACCGTCCCCGTCGTCGCGGTCGCCGTCGCCACTCCGTCGGCCGCCGCCTCGAGCACCGACGTGGGCTCCTTCGCGCTCCGCGGCACCTGCGGAACCCTCGGGATCCTCGGTCCCGGCTTCGCCCTCCAGGCCGGCCCGACGGCCTCGCTTCCGGTCGGCACGACGGTCATCATCACGGGCTCCGGTGTCGCCAGCATCGGGGTCTTCTCGGTCTCGGGCGGCAGCGCGGACGTCCTGGTCCTCAGCGGCACCAGTCGGCAGATCACCCTGACGGCGGATCTGCCCGCCGGAGCGACGATCACCTTCCGGACCACCCTGTCGATCTCGGTCGCGTTCCGGCTCAACGCCGTGGCGTCCCTCCCGACCGGCTACGTCGGCACCGGAGCCAAGACCGCCGGCTTCGTGTCGTCGACGCTCATCCTCTGCTCCGCGAACTGACGCCGGGCCCGATCCGCCCTCCCCGGGAAACGGCGAAGGCCCCCGCTCCGATCGGAGCGGGGGCCTTCGCGGCGTCTCGCGCGGGTCAGCGGCCGTAGGCCGAGGCGGCCGGGCAGTCGAACGGGTCGCCGCCGGCCGAGAGGCCCACGCGGTTGAGGTAGCGGACGACGATGCCGTACGACTCGAGCAGCGAGGTCTCGGTGTAGGGGATCTGGTGGGTGGCGCAGTACTCCTTCGCGATGACTTGGGCGCGGCGCAGGGCCGGGCGGGGCATGTTCGGGAAGAGGTGGTGCTCGACCTGGTAGTTGAGACCGCCCATGTAGAGGTCGGTCAGCCAGGTGCTCTTGATGCTGCGCGAGGTGAGGACCTGGCGGCGCAGGAAGTCGACGCGCGCCTCCTTGGGCAGCAGCGGCATGCCCTTGTGGTTCGGGGCGAACGAGGCGCCCATGTAGAGGCCGAAGACGCCCATCTGGACGCCGAGGAAGGCGAACGCCATGCCGAGCGGCAGAGCCCAGAAGATGACCGCGAGGTAGAGGCCGACGCGGGTGACGAGCATCGAGATCTCGACCCAGCGCTTGTCGACCTTGCCGCGGCCGAAGACGGTGCGGAAGCCGTGGATGTGGAGGTTGATGCCCTCGAGCAGGAGGAGCGGGAAGAACGCGTAGCCCTGGCGACGGGTCAGCCAGGCGTACAGGCCGCGCGAGCGGGCCGCGTCCTCGCTCGTGAACGAGATGACGTCGCGCTCGATGTCGGGGTCCTTGCCGAGCACGTTCGGGTTGGCGTGGTGGCGGCTGTGCTTCGTCATCCACCAGGAGTAGCTGATGCCGACGAAGAGGTTCGCGAGCGTGCGGCCCGCCACGTCGTTGGCCTTGCCGGACTCGAAGACCTGTCGGTGCGAGGCCTCGTGCGCGAGGAAGGCGAACTGGGTGAGCACGATGCCGAGGGCGGCGGCCAGCAGCAGCTGGAACCAGGAGTCGCCCAGCAGGACGAAGCCGGTGACGATGCCGCCGAGGGCCAGCACCAGGACGGCGAACATCGTGTAGTAGAAGCCGGTGCGACGGCGCAGCAGGCCCGCATCGCGGACGGTGCTGAGCAGACCGGAGTACTCGGTCGTGGGGTTGATGCGGCCGTCGGCGCGCGGACGCGTGCGGACGACTCGGGGGGCGGCTTTCGCTTCGCCGCCGGGCTGCGCGGTCGCGCCGCCGTCGGGCAGGGTGTCGGAGATGCTCACGGGGTGCCTCGTTCTTTCGGGGCGGCCATCGGCGTCGACGGCCTCGTGGAGAGCGATCCCCGGCTCCGCCTGCGTAAGGCAGGCCTGGTCCGCTCCTGGTTCACCGCGCCGGTAGGGGCCGGACGCGGCGTGCGGCGACCGGTTTCAGGGGCTACCTCTTCGAAGACTAGGGGCAGCACCTGTCCTGCGCACCATGAGGATTGCCAGCCTTCGCGAACGGTACGTCGGCGCGGCGGCCGCGATCGCAGCCGCCGCGCCGATCGGCGCTCTCAGGATCCGATCGAGTCCTGCGGGCGGCCGGACTTGAGCGCCGCGAGACGCGCCTCGACCTCGGTCATCTCGCCGAGGTCCTCGAGCGACTCGAACTGGGCGTCGAGGCTCGAGGAGGCGAGCTCCTCGGCGCCGCGGACGCGCGCCTCCTCGCGGCGGATCTTCTGCTCGAAGCGGCTCACCTCGCTGGTGGGGTCCATGATGTCGATGCTCTTGATCGCGTCCTGGACCTGGGTCTGCGCCTCGACGGTCTTGGAGCGGGCGATCAGCTCGTCGCGCTTGGACGAGAGCTGGTTCAGCTTCTCGCGCATCTGGTTGAGACCCGACTTGAGCTTGTCGACGACCTCGGTCTGCGAGCGGATGGTCGGCTCGGCGTCCTTCGCCTCCTTCTCGGACTGGATCTGGCGCTGCAGCGCGACCTTCGCGAGGGCGTCGAACTTGTCGGCGTCGCCGGTGCTGCCGGAGGAGCGCAGATCGTCGGCCTTGCGGCTCGCCGCGAGCGCCTTGGCGCCCCACTCCTGCGCGTTGTCGACGTCCTCGCGGTAGTCGTCCTCGAGCAGGCGCAGGTTGCCGATGGTCTGCGCGATGGCGGCCTCGGCGTCGCGGATGCTGTCGGTGTAGTCGCGCACCATCTGGTCGAGCATCTTCTGCGGGTCCTCGGCCTGGTCGAGGAGCGCGTTGATGTTCGCCTTCGCGAGCTGCGCGATGCGTCCGAAGATGGACTGTCTCTGGGCCATGCTGTCTCTCCTTGCGTCGTGGGTGGGGTGCGTCGTGGAGGTCGTGGAGGGCGGAGGGGAGCCGGTCAGAAGCGGCCGCCGCCGCCGCGGCGACCGCCGCCGCCGCCGAAGCCGCCGCCGCTCGATCGGCGGGAGCCGCCGCCGAAGCCGCCGCCGGACGAGCCGCCGAAGCCGCCGCCGCCGAAGCCGCCCGACCGGTAGCCGGAGCGCCGGCCGCCGCCCAGCAGCGACTCGACCAGGATCCCGCCGAGGAACGCCCCGGTGGTGTTCCCGCCGAAGGGGCTGCCCGCGGCGCTCGGCGAGGCGTACCCGCTCGTGTCCGAGCGGGCCTGCTGCAGCGCCTGCTCGGCGAGGGCGGAGGCGCGCTGCGCGGAGGCGAGCGCCTCGCGCGGATCGGACGCCGCGATCTGCGCGGCGTACTCCGAGGCGCGCGCGGCCTCGGTGAGGCGGGTGCGCGCGAGCGGGCCGACGGCTCCGCGGCGCGCGGCGATGAAGTCCTCGGCGGCCGAGACGCGGCTGCGCGCACTCGTCAGCTCGGCGGCGAGGGCGGCGAGCAGTCCCAGCGGGTCGTTCGGGCGGACGGACGCGGCGCGCTCGACCTGCTCGAGGGACGCCTCCGTCTGCGCGACGGCGGCTCCCACGTTCGCGACGAGGGGAGCGGTGGCGGGATCCGACGCGTCCGCGCCGGCGGCGAGGGCTCGGCCCTGGGCGACGTCGGCGCGGATCTCGCCGATCCGCGCCGCGAGCGTCCCCTCGGCCTCGCGCAGATCGGCGGCGCGGGTGGCGACCGCGTCGAGCAGACCGGAGGCCTGCTCGGCCGCCTGCTGTCCGGCGCGCAGGAGCACGGCCGCGCGCCCGGTGTCACCGGCGGCGAGGGCCTCGCGGGTCGACGTGACGCCGTCGCGCGCGAAGCGGAGGCGGTCCTCGGCCTGGTCGGCGTCGTCCTCGACGTCGTCGATCGCGGTCGGCGCGTAGGCGGCCGCGAGCTCGCCGAGGATCGCGCGGGCAGGGGCGACGCGGGCCGCGACCGCCTCGACGCGTGCGGAGAGCTGCGCCGCCACCTCCGGGGCGTTCTTCTCGAGGTCGCGCAGCAGCTCGAACGCCTCGGCCTTCTCGTCCAGCGCCTGCTCGGCGTCGGCGCACAGCTGCAGGATCCGGGAGTAGCCGTCGCGGCGCTCCTGGTCGGTCTCGGGCTCGGCGTCGTCGAGGCGCTGCTGCAGGCCGAAGGCCTCGCCGAGGAGGCGCTTCGCGGTCACGAGCGCCTCGCGGAAGGGGCCGGTCGCATCGGAGCCGAACTGCGCCTCCGCGAAGCCCACCTCCTGCTCGCTGGTGCGCACGGCGTCGTCGGCGTGCACGAGGGCCGATCCGGCGCGGGTGGCGAGCTCGTCGATCGAGGCCTCGACGGCCTCCGCGGCCTTCCGACGGCGCGAGCGGCGGACGAGCAGGAGGACCACGATGCCCAGGACCACGAGGACGGCGAGGACCGCGAGCACCACCGTCGCGCCTCGGCCGAGCGACTCCCCGGCGGTCGGCGCGTCGAGGCGCTCGCCGATGCCGTCGGCCGCGGCGACCGCGGCTCCCGCCCAGTCGCCCTCGACGAGCTGCGGCTCGATGTCCTCGCTCTGCAGCGACGAGAGCTGTGCGTCGTCGAGCGGGAAGCCGTCGGCGACCGAGACCTGGTACTGGCGGGCGTCGACCGCGACGGCGAGGAGGACGTCCTCCTCGCCCAGCCCGTTGAGGTCCGCCGTGGCGTCGGACCAGCGCTCGTCGCCCGAGACGCCGGAGAAGCTGTCGACGTAGGTGACGAACAGCTGGACCCGGTGCTCCTCGTACAGTCGCGAGGCGGCCGACTCGATCTCGGCGGCGTCACCGGAGCCGAGCGCGCCGATGGAGTCGAGCACGGGGGAGGAGCCGAGCGTCACCGGATCCTCGGCGACGGCGACGGGGGCGCCGGCCAGGACGACTCCGGCGCCGATCAACAGGGCGGTGATCGTGCGCAGCGTGCCCGTGCGCACCGTCGTCGTGCGCACCGTCGTCGTGCGCAGGAGTGGCCGCCGCGCGGCGAAGTGCTCACGGACGTCGGACCGGTGGTTCGCTGTCGCGGTCATCGCGCACACTCCTTCGTCGTTCGCCTCCCGAGTGTAGACAGGCGACGAAGAGGAGCGGTGTGCGGATGCCCGGCCCCGTCAGCGCGCGATGCCGCTCGACGCTTCGATCGCGGCCTGGTCGTAGAGGTGCGCGTACGAGTCCTGCAGCTCGGGCGCCCGCGACACGGTGAGGGTCCAGGGGATGTCGGTGAACTCCTCGCTCGCGAGGAGGACGAGCACGGCGCGGCGCAGGGCATCGGCGACCTCGTCGTCGGCCAGGCAGCCGATGGTCAGCTCCGTGACGGCGGGTGATCGCTCCGCAGGCGGTTCCTCGGCGTCGGTCATGATCGTGCAACGCCAGCCGCCGGGATCGGACGCTCGCCGGTGTGGCGCGGCGTGACGGTCGTGCTCGACGCGATCGTGCGCGGGCACCGAGGGTCCGTCGCGCGGCCCGGTCGTGCTGGGCCGGGACGGCCGCGGCGCGTGCCGGGGGTCGGCCCCGCATGGGAGAACGCCGGGAGACGGAATGCGCGCGTCACCGCCGCGGTTCCCCTCCGCGGTGCCACAGCATCCGAACCGCACGACCCCCGACGAAAGGCCCTCCGTGGATCCCTTCTCCCCGCTCACCGCCGGTGACCTCGAACTCCCCAACCGCGTCGTCATGGCGCCGATGACGCGCCTGCGCGCCGACGAGCAGGGCGTCCCCGGCGCCCTCATCGCCGAGCACTACGCCCAGCGCGCGAGCCTGGGCCTGATCATCAGCGAGGGCGTCTTCCCGAGCGCTGAGTCCAAGGGCTACGCCGGCCAGCCCGGCATCGCGACCACCGAGCAGGCCGAGGGCTGGCGCGCTGTCGCCGACGCCGTGCACGCCGCGGGCGGCCGCATCGTCATGCAGGTCATGAACGCGGGCCGCGTCTCGCACACCGCCATCACCGGCACCGACCGCATCGTCGCCCCGAGCGCGATCGCGATCGATGGAGAGGTGCACGTCCCCGGCGACGACAAGGCGCGGTTCCCCGTGCCGCACGCGCTCACGACCGAGGAGCTGGCGGTCGTCCGCGACGAGTTCGTCGCCGCGTCCCGCCGCGCGATCGACGCCGGATTCGACGGCGTCGAGGTGCACTCGGCCAACGGCTACCTGCTCCACGAGTTCCTGTCGCCCGTCTCGAACGTGCGCACCGACGCCTACGGCGGAAGCCCCGAGGCCCGCGTCGCGTTCCCGCTCGAGGTGACGCGCGCGATCGCCGCCGAGATCGGCGCCGGCCGCGTCGGCATCCGCATCTCGCCCAGCCACAACATCCAGGACGTGCTCGAGACCGACGCCGACGACGTGCGCGCCACCTACGGCGCCCTCGTCGACGGCCTCGCGCCGCTCGGGCTCTCGTACCTCAGCGTCCTGCACGCCGAGCCCGCGGGCGAGCTGGTCCAGGACCTCCGCTCGCGCTTCGGCGGGGTGCTCATCGCCAACAGCGGATTCGGATCGCCGACGACGCGCGACGAGGTCCGCTCGCTGATCGCCGACGGCCACGCCGACGCCGTCGCGGTCGGCCGCCCGGTCATGGCCAACCCCGACCTCGTCGAGCGCTGGCAGGGCGGGCACCCCGAGAACGAGCTCGACCAGGCCACGGTCTACGCGAGCGGAGCCGAGGGCTACACCGACTACGAGCGCCTCTCGGCGTAGCCGCACCGACGACGAAGGCCCGCTCCCTCTCGGGGGCGGGCCTTCGTCGCGTCCGGGATCAGCCCCGGTGCTTGAGCTCGTCCTCGATCGCGGCGTCCTCCTCGGGGGACAGCTCGTGCTCGACGTCCTCGGGGCCGGCGGTCTCGCCGATCCGGCCCTCGCCCAGGGCCCTGATCGACTCGATGTCGTCGGTGAGCGCCGCGTCGTCCGGCGAGCCGCTCACGAGCCCGACTCGATCTCTCCGGCCGAGACGGCCTCGGCGTACTTGCGGAGGTCCGGCCCGGGCTCGAAGTCGATGAAGCGGTCCTTCAGCCGGGCGTTCAGCTCGGCGAAGACGTCCTCCCAGGGCTCGCCCTTCTTGCTCCGGGCGAGATCGAGCACCGCCTCGCGGAGGACACGGTCCGAGTCCTCGAGGATCTTGCTGCGGGCTTCGTCGTTCCAGCGGATGTCCTGTGCGTCCATGCTCCGACCGTAGGCGGGGGTGCGGGGGCGACGCAGGGACTTGCGGACTGCGGATCGGAGGCGTAGGCACCGCCTCCGATCCGCGCGCTCACGCGAGGGCCGGCAGGACCTCGCGCTCGAACAGCTCGATCCCCGAGCGGTCGTACGCCGCGTCCGGGAAGTAGAAGATCCCGTAGTCCATGCCGCGCGACGCCATGTCGGCGAGGCGGTCGACGATCTGCCCGGGGGTGCCGACGGCGAGCGCCTCGGGCGAGCGGTACTCCGCGACGAACGACGCGGCGGCCTCGGCGCCGAGGAACGGGGCGACCCGCTCCTCGAGGCGCTGCAGGCCCCGCTCGACCTCCGCCTCCGTCTCGGCGATCATCACGTTGTAGTTGGCGCTGCGGGTGATCGCCGAGAAGTCGGTGCCGAGACGCTCGCAGTGCCCGCGCAGCACCTCGCTCTTCCGATCGAACGCCTCCGGAGCGCCGGCGAAGTTGGTGTACTGCGCGTACTGCGCCGCGATGCGCAGGGTGACCTTCTCGCCTCCGCCCGCGACCCAGAGCGGGATCCCGCCCTCCTGGAGCGGCAGCGGCCGGTTCTGCGCGCCGTCGACCGTGTAGTAGCGGCCGTCGAGGGTCGCCGACCCGGTGGTCCACGCCTGGCGCATGATCTGCACGCCCTCGTCGAGGCGGCCGAGCCGCTCCCCGATGCGGGGGAACCCGTAGCCGTAGGCGCGCCACTCGTGCTCGTACCAGCCGCCGCCGATGCCCATCTCGACGCGGCCGCCCGAGACCACGTCGACGGTCGTGGCGATCTTGGCGAGGTGCGCGGGGTTGCGGTACGACATGCACGTGCACATCTGGCCGAGGCGGACGCGCGAGGTGGTGGCGGCGAAGGCGGCCATCAGCGTCCACGCCTCGTGCGTCGCCTCCTCGGTCACCACCGGCACGGTGTGGAAGTGGTCGTACACCCAGATCGACTCCCAGGCGCCGGCATCGGCGTGCCGGGCGAGGTCGTTCATGGTGCTCCACTGGTCGGCGGGGTCGATGCCGACGAGGTCGTGGCGCCAGCCCTGGGGGATGAAGAGTCCGAATCGCATGCCGCCGACCCTAGGGCGGCCCGGGCGGGAGGTCGAGGGGGTGGGAGCGCTCCAGTACGCTCCGAAGCGATGCTGGACTTCACCTCGGACCTCGGGCTCCCGATCATCGCGCTGATGGTCCTCGCGGCCTTCGCGGCCGGCTGGATCGACGCGGTGGTGGGCGGCGGAGGCCTCCTCCAGCTGCCCGCCCTGCTCCTCGTGCCGGGGATCTCGCCGGTGCAGGCGCTGGCCACCAACAAGCTCGCGTCGATCTTCGGCACCACGACCAGTGCGATCACGTTCTTCCGGCGGGCCCGGCCCGACCTCCGCACGGCGCTGCCGATGGCGGCCGTCGCCCTCGCGGGCAGCTACGGAGGCGCGACGCTCGCGGGGCTGCTGCCCTCCTCCGTCTTCAAGCCGATCATCGTCGTCGCGCTGATCGTCGTCGCCGTCGTCACGATCGCGCGCCCCACGATGGGCAGCGTCACCGCGCTCAAGCACGCGGGGCGGCGGCACCTGGCGACCGCGGCGGTGCTGGGCCTGGTGATCGGGTTCTACGACGGACTGATCGGCCCCGGGACCGGCACGTTCCTGATCATCGCGCTGATCACGGCGCTCGGCTACGACTTCCTGCTCGCCAGCGCCAAGGCGAAGATCGTCAACGTCGCGACGAACCTCGGGGCGCTGCTCTACTTCGTCCCCGGCGGGCACGTGATCTGGGTGCTGGGCCTCTTCATGGGTCTCGCGAACGTGGCGGGCGCCTATCTGGGCTCGCGCATGGCGGTGGCCAAGGGGAGCCGCTTCATCCGGATCGCGTTCCTCGCGGTGGTCGGCGCGCTCATCGTGAAGCTCGGCTTCGACGTGTGGACCGAGAACCTGGCGCCGCTGCTGGCCTGAGGACCGGGCTCAGGGCGCGACGACCTCGGCGATGATCGTCTCGATCTCGCCCAGGTGCTCGCGCATCGCGATCGCGGCCGACTCGCCGTCGCCGGCGGCCAGGGCGTCGAGGATCCGGCGGTGGCCCGCGAGCGACGCCGCGCGTCCGCGGTCCTCGAGGTGGGAGTAGATCCGCGCCTCGACGGTCCAGGAGGTGGTCAGGTCGCTCATCGTGACCAGGAGCGGGTTGCCGGTGAGCCGGGCGACGCCGACGTGGAACTCGACGTCCAGCCGCACGGACCGGTCGGGGTCGTCGCAGCCCGCTGCCCGCTCCAGGACGTCCACGAGTGCGCGCAGGTCCTCCGGAGTCGCGCGGAGGGCCGCGAGTCGGGCGGTCTCGGGCTCCAGGACGCGGCGGAGCTCGGCGGAGTGAGCGAGGTCGGACAGGTGCCGCTCGAGGCCGGAGGCGAGGAGCCGCTCGGCGGGCGGCATCGCGCTGACGCGGGTACCGGAGCCCTGCCGGCGCTCGACCAGGCCCGCCGCCTCCATCCGGGCGAGCGCGTCGCGGACGGCGGTGCGCGAGACGCCGAGCTCGGCGGCGATCGCCCGCTCGGAATCGAGCCGGGCACCGGGGAGGAGCCTGCCCCGGGCGATCAGGCCCTCGAGGTGCCGGACGACGACGGCGGGCACCGTCTCGGCGGAGGTCTCGACCACGGGCTGCCCTTCCTGCGCCCCGGGACGCGGGGCGGACGCTCCGATCATCACACGCTGCCGACGGTCGTCACGCACTCGAAACACGGGCGAAGCGCGGACGCAACACCCGTGCGCTTGATTGGTCCTACCACTTCGGCCCCGGCCGTCCGCCCTCGTCCTCGGAGTCCCCATGAAGCTCAGCGTCCTCACGAACCCGGCGACCCGGATCGGCCTCGCAGCCGTCGCCGGGATCGTCTTCGGCCTGATCGCGGGGGAGTGGGCGGGGAACCTCGAGTTCGTCGGCCAGATCTTCATCCGCCTGATCCAGATGGCGATCGTGCCGCTCGTGATGGCATCGGTGATCGTGGCGACCGGCTCGATGGGCGGGGTCGGCACCGGCCGGCTCGCCGCCCGCACGTTCGGCTGGATGATCGGCTTCTCGATCGTCGCCGCGTCGGTCGCCGTCGCCCTCGGCCTGCTGCTGCAGCCGGGCGCGGGCGCCACCTTCTCAGGGGAGCTCGACCCGGCGCTGCAGGAGTCGGCGGCCGAGGCCGCGGGATGGCAGGACACGCTGCTGGGCTTCTTCTCGACCAACATCATCGCCTCGATGTCGACGGCGACGATGGTGCCGATCATCGTCTTCTCGCTCCTGTTCGGCATCGCCCTGAACAGCTACGCGACCTCCACCGGCAACACCCTCGTGCTGAAGGGCCTCGAGCAGCTGCAGCAGATCCTGCTCGTCCTCATCCGGCTCGTGATGCGCATCGCGCCGATCGGCGTGTTCGCCCTGCTCGCCGCGCTGACCGGCGAGGTCGGGCTCGCCGTGGTGTCGACCGCGCTGGCGTACCTCGGCACCACGCTGCTGGGCGTGCTGATCCTCACGGTCGTGTTCGTCGTCGTGGTCACGGTGCGCACCCGCCTCGACCCGCGACGCCTGCCCCGCAAGCTCGCCGAGCAGACCGTGATCGCGATCACGACCACCAGCTCCGCCGTCACCTTCCCGACCGTCCTGCGCAACACCGTCGAGAAGGTCGGAGTGAGCCGCCGGGTGGCCGACTTCACCCTGTCGATCGGGCTCACCATGGGCTCCTACGGCGCGGTGCTGAACTACACGATCGTCGTCCTCTTCCTCGCGCAGGCCGGCGACGTCGCGCTCTCGCCCGGGCAGATCCTGCTCGGGATGGGCCTCGCGATCCTGCTGAACATGGGCACCATCACGGTGCCCGGCGGGTTCCCCGTCGTCGCGCTGTTCCTCGCGACCACCCTCGGCCTCCCGATCCAGGCGGTCGGCCTGCTGATCGCCGTCGACTGGTTCACCGGCATCTTCCGCACCTTCCTCAACGTCAACGGCGACACCTTCGTCGCGATGCTCGTCGCGCACGCCGACGACGAGATCGACCGCGAGGTCTACGCGGGCACCCGCGAGGCGGAGCGGGCGGACGTCGCGGCCTGAGGGCTGCGCGACAGCCGCAGAGCCTCAGCGGAGAGGGCCCGTCGCGCCTGATGGTGCGCGACGGGCCCTCCGGGCCGAGGTTCTGCTGCGGATCAGCCGAAGGGGATCGCTCCGACCAGCACGCCGACCGCCAGCATCACCAGCGACACGATCACCGCGCGCCACAGCACCTTGCGGTGGTGGTCGCCGAGGTTGACCGCGGCGAGCGAGACGAGCAGCAGGATCGCCGGCACGAGCGGGCTCTGCAGGTGGACGGGCTGGCCGGTGATCGAGGCGCGGGCCATCTCGACCGGGTCGATGCCGTAGTTCGCGGCGCTCTCGGCGAGCACCGGGAGGATGCCGTAGTAGAAGGCGTCGTTCGACATGAAGAACGTCATCGGGATGCTCAGGACACCGGTGATGACGGCGAGGAACGGACCCAGCGCCGGCGGGATCACGTCGACGACCCACTCGGCCATCGCGTCGACCATCCCGGTGCCGTTCAGCACTCCGATGAGGACACCGGCGGCGAGCACCATCGAGACGACGCCGACGATGCTCGGCGCGTGCTTGACGATCTCGGACGCCTGGTCCTTCATCTTCGGGAAGTTGATGAGCAGGGCCACGGCCGAGCCGACCATGAAGACGTAGGGCAGCGGCAGGACGTCGGCGACCAGCAGGGTCATGACCGCCAGCGTGAGCGCGAGGTTCACCCAGATCAGCTTCGGGCGCAGGGTCTCGCGCTCGGGGTCGAGCATGGTGTCGGCCATGGCGGTGTCGGCGTCGTCGGCCTGCACACGGGCGGCGACGGCGACCTGGGCGCCGCGCAGCGACTCCGGTCCGCGCAGGAACGAGAACTTCTCGCGGGCGACGGTGCGGATGCCTCCGGTGAGGGCGGCGAGCCCGCCGGCGCGGCCGGCGCGGCCGGCGCCGACGAGCTCCTGCTCGACCATGGGCTCGGCCAGGGCGAGCGAGCCGAGGCGGCGGCGCTCGCCGAGTCCGAGCATCCACGCGAAGACCAGCGTGACGGCCAGCCCCACCGCGAGGGAGGGGAGCATCGGCACGAAGATCTCGCTCGGCGAGACCTGCAGGGCGGCGGCGGCGCGGACCGTCGGGCCGCCCCACGGGACGATGTTCAGCGTGCCGTTGGCCAGACCCGCGACGCAGGTGAGCACGACCGGGTTCATGCCCAGGCGGAGGTAGATGGGCAGCATCGCGGCGGTGGTCACGATGAAGGTGGTCGATCCGTCGCCGTCGAGCGAGACCGCGCCGGCCAGCAGCGCCGTGCCGAGCACGACCTTGGCCGGGTCGTCGCCCAGGGCGCGGACGATGAAGCGGATCAGCGGGTCGAAGAGCCCGACGTCGATCATGATGCCGAAGTACATGATCGCGAACATCAGCAGGGCGGCCGTGGGGGCGAGGCTGCCGATGGCCTCGATGACCATGTCGCCGATGCCCAGGCCCGCGCCCGCGAAGAGGCCGAAGATCGTGGGGACGACGATCAGCGCGACCATGGGCGTGAGCCTCTTGGTCATGATCAGGGCCATGAAGGCCAGGATCATCGTGAATCCGAGTACTACCAACACTGCTGACTCCTTCGTCGTGGTGCGTCCAGCGCTCCGGCCGAGGCGGCGCTCTCCGGGTCCTGAGAACCCTAGGGACGCCCGACGGCCGCACCCGGGTATCGCTCATTAGCGCGCGATCTGCGCATAGTGTGGGTTCTGCGCATTCTGCGCAGTGAGGAGGCGGCGCATGCGCTTCGCGACCCACGTGCTCGTGCTGCAGCTCGCGACCGTCTCGGCGGCGGTCCTGGTCTGCGCCGGCCTCGTCACCGCCCTCAGCGTGCAGCAGCTGCGCGGCGAGGCGGAGGAGACGGCGCTCGCCATCGCCCGCACCGTCGCCGAGGATCCCGACGTGCGCTCGGCCGTCGGCGACTACTCCGCCGACCCCGGCACGCCGGACGCGGTCGATCTGCGCTCCGGCCCGCTCGAGGACCTCGCCGCCGGAGTGGAGGAGCGCACCGGCGCGCTCTTCGTGGTGATCACCGACGACCAGGGCATCCGGCTCGCGCACCCCGACCCCGACCGGCTCGGCGAGATCGTCTCGACGAGCGCGACCGAGGCCCTCGCCGGGCGGGAGAGCGTGTCGTGGGGCACCGGCACGCTGGGGGAGTCGGCCCGGGCGAAGGTGCCCGTCTTCGCTCCCGCGGGCGGCGGGGTCGTCGGCGAGGTGAGCATCGGCTTCGCCCGCTCGAGCGTCTTCGACGACCTGCCGAAGGCGCTCCTCGGAGTCGTCGCGGCGGCCGTCGCCGCGCTGGCGCTCGCCGTGGTCGCCTCCGTCTTCATCCGCCGTCGGCTGCTGCGGTTGACCCTGGGACTGGCCCCGGAGGAGCTGACCGCGCTCGTGCAGGACCAGGCCGCGGTGCTCGACGGCGTCGACGAGGGAGTGCTCGCCTTCGACCTCGACGGGCGGGTCGGCGTCTGCAACGCCCGCGCCGCCGCGATCCTCGGCTCGGACGACCCCTCCGGGCGCGCGCTGCACGGGCTCGCGCTCGCCGAGCTCGGCCTGCCGACGCCGCTGGCCGACGCGGTCGCCGCCGCGCTCCGCTCGCCCGAGCGCGCCCGGAGTGCCGGAGCCGAGGGGTTCGTCGTCCGCTCGCGCATCGTCTACGTGGACATCCGCCGGGTCACCCGCGGGGAGCGCGACCTCGGGCTGGTGGTCGTGCTGCGCGACCGCACCGATGTCGCCGCGCTCAGCCGCCGCCTGGACGCCGTCGGCTCGATGACCAACGCCCTGCGCGTGCAGCGGCACGAGTTCGCGAACCGCCTGCACGTCGTGGCGGGGCTGCTCGACGCCGGCCGCACGGAGTCGGCCCGCGACTACCTCGGCGAGGTGCTGACCCGCGGGCCGCTGAAGTACCCGGTGCAGCACGCCGACCGGCTGCAGGAGCCGTACCTGCAGGCGCTCGTCGGCGCCAAGGGGATCGAGGCGGCCGAGCGCGGCGTGCTGCTGACCCTCGGCGACGAGACGCTCGTGCGCGGGGTCGTCGTCGAGCCGGAGGACGTCGCCACGGTGGTCGGCAACCTCGTCGACAACGCGGTGCGCGCAGCGGCGGTGGGCGCCCGCGACGTGCGCTTCGTCGAGGTCGAGCTGCTCGACGACGGCGACACCCTCTTCGTCACGGTCGCCGACAGCGGCGACGGCGTCGCGGATCCGGAGACCCTCTTCGATCGCGGCCCCGCCGAGGACGACGGGGACGAGGACCGCGTGCACGGCCGCGGCTTCGGGCTGCCGCTCTGCCGCGAGGTGGCGGCGCGGCGCGGCGGCGCGGTGTGGCTGGCGGACGCCGGTGGCGGCACGGGAGGGGCGGTGCTCTGCGCGCGGCTGCCGGGCGCGGTGCGTCCGCCCGGGACGGAGGAGGAGCGATGACCGACCCGCAGGAGCGCACCGTGCTCGTCGTGGACGACGACTTCCGCGTGGCGCAGCTGCACGCCGACCTGGTCGACGGGCGCCAGGGGCTGCGCGCGCTGCCGCCCGTGCACACCGCGCGGGCGGCGCGGGCGGCGGTGCTCGACTCCGCTCCGGATCTGCTGCTGCTCGACGTGCACCTGCCGGACCAGAGCGGCATCGCACTGCTGCGCGAGCTCGACACCGACGCGTTCGTCGTGAGCGCCGCGTCGGACGGAGCGACGGTGCGGCGCGCGCTGCACGCCGGTGCGCTCGGCTACCTGATCAAGCCGTTCGACGCGCGGCTGCTGGGCGAGCGGCTCGACGCCTACGTGAGGTTCCGCAACGTGCTGCGCGAGGACCGCGCGGCCGACCAGGAGGCGGTGGAACGGGCGCTCCGGATCCTGCACTCGGGCGACGCGGCCGCGGCCCCGCCCTCGCGGTCGGCCACCGAGCAGCTCGTGCTCGCCCGGCTCACCGAGTCCGGAGCCGAGCTCTCGGCACTCGAGGTCGCGGAGCGCGCGGGGATTTCTCGGGCTACGGCTCAGCGCTACCTCGCGGGGCTGGCAAGCCGCGGGCTGGTCGAGATGACGCTGAGCTACGGCAGCACCGGCCGGCCCGAGCACCGGTACCGCGCGAAGTGAGTGCCTGCTCCGGGAAGGACGAAGCCCCCCGGGACTCGCGGTTCCGGGGGGCTTCATCGCAGGGTGGGAGCCGAACAGGTGATCCGCGTGCCAGCGGATCGCCGTAGGCGGACGCAGGACGCTCTGCGCGACCGTCCCACGCAGGGAAGCCGACCGCGGTGCGCCGCCCTGCGGCACACAAGAGGGATCAGTGCCCGGCGCCGGCCTCGGCCTCGATGCGGCGGCGCTCGGCGGCCTCCTTCGCCATGCGGCGGCCCTTGGGGCTGACCAGCGAGGCGATGACCGTGACGGTCAGCACTCCGATGATCACGGTGAGGGAGAGGCCGGTGCCGATCTCGAAGACCTCGACGTGCTCGCCGTTGTTGATGAACGGCAGGGTGTTCTCGTGGAGCGCGTGCAGGATCAGCTTCACGCCGATGAAGGCGAGGATCGCGGCGAGTCCGTAGCTGAGGTAGACCAGGCGGTCGAGCAGGCCGTCGATCAGGAAGTACAGCTGGCGCAGGCCCAGCAGCGAGAACGCGGTCGCGGTGAAGACCAGGAAGACGTCGTTGGTGAGGCCGAAAATCGCGGGCACGCTGTCGAGCGCGAACAGGATGTCCGTACCGCCGATCGCGGCCATGACCAGGATCATCGGGGTGAGGACGCGCTTGCCGTCGACGGTCGTGTAGAACCTGTCGCCGTCGTACTTGTCGCTCGTCTTGAAGACGCGCTTGGCGAGGCGGACCATGACGTTGTCGCCGGAGTGCTCGTCGCCGGGCTTCACCAGGTTGAACGCGGTGAGCAGCAGGATCAGGCCGAACGCGTAGAAGACCCAGGCGAACGAGTTGATCAGGGCGGCGCCGAGGAAGATGAAGCCGGTGCGGGCGATCAGGGCGAAGACGATGCCGAAGAGCAGCACCTTCTGCTGGTCGGCGCGGGGCACCTTGAAGCTCGCCATGATGATCAGGAAGACGAACAGGTTGTCGACCGAGAGGGCCTTCTCGGTGATGTAGCCCGCGAAGTACTCGGACCCGGGGGTCGGCCCGCCGAAGACGAGGACGCCGAGGCCGAAGAGCACGGCGATGCCGACGTACAGGGCCGACCAGAGCGCCGACTCCTTCAGCGTGGGCTCGTGCGCCTTGCGCACGTGGAAGAAGAAGTCGAAGAGCAGGAGCAGGACGATGAAGACGATCGTCAGGGTCCAGATCAGGGGCGATACGGTCATCAGTGGGGGAGGCCTCGCTCGAGAAGGGGTGGGGGGACCGGCGTCGGAGGCGCCGTGAGTCGATGAGAACCGTAACGATCCGCCGACGGCGAGGCGGCGGCTCCGACTCGATCGTGAGTATCTTCTCAGTTCTCGGGTCCGCCGTCGCGCTGAGCGGCCGGTGGGCCAAACTGGTGCCATGCCGGACACCGCGGTCGACAGGACCTTCGACGACGCCTACGGCGTGACCATCCACTACCGCTGGTGGTCGCACCCCGCGCCCCGCGCCCTCGTGCAGATCGCGCACGGCGTCGGCGAGCACTCGGGCCGGTATCTCGAGCTCGCGCAGGCCCTCGTGGCGGCGGGCTACGCCGTCGCCGCCGACGACCACCGCGGGCACGGGCGCACGGGCCTGCAGCAGCACGGCGGCGACGCGTCGCAGCTGGGGCGGCTGGGTCCGGGCGGCCTGCGGGCGACGGAGGAGGCGATCAACCGCCTGACGCGCGAGCTCGCCGCCGAGAACGCCGGGCTGCCGATCGTGCTGCTGGGCCACTCCTGGGGATCGCTGATGGCGCAGCGGATCGTCGACCACCACTCCTCCGACTACGCGGCCCTCGTGCTCAGCGGCACCGCCTACCGGCTGCCCGGGTTCATGAACGGCGGGGACCTCACCCGGCGGCACCGGCAGCCCGGCGGCCTGGGCCTCGAGTGGCTGTCGCGCGATCCGGCCGTCTGGCAGCTGTTCCAGGACGACCAGCTGACCTTCACCGATCCGCTGGCGAAGCGGGTCGGGGTGATCGAGACCCTGCGGCTGGTCGGCCGGCCCGCGCGGCGGATCACTCCTCCGCTGCCGCTGCTCATCGTCATCGGCGCCGAGGACACGCTGGGCGGCGAGCGGTCCGTGCAGGCCCTCGCCCGCGCCTACCGCCGGCGCTCCGGCTTCACCGACGTGTCGGTCCGGGTGTACCCGGAGGCCCGGCACGAGCTGTTCCAGGAGCTCAACCGGGCCGAGGTCACGGCGGACGTGGTCGCGTGGCTCGACGAGCGCTTCGACGCACCACCCGGGGCGGCCGCTCCCGCCTAGGCTGGCCCCATGCATGGCGAGTACAAGGTCCCCGGCGGAAAACTCGTGGTCGTCGACCTGGAGGTGGTCGACGGCAGGTTCGCCGACTTCCGCCTCGCGGGCGACTTCTTCCTCGAGCCCGACACCGCGCTCGACGACATCGACCGCGCCGTCGTGGGGCTGCCGGAGGAGAGCGACGCCAAGACGATCGCCGCCGCGATCCGGGCGGCGCTGCCCGCGGACGCCGTGCTGCTGGGCTTCACGCCCGAGGCGGTGGCGGTCGCGATCCGCCGCTCGCTGCAGAAGGCGACCAGCTGGCGCGACTACGACTGGCGGATCGTGCACGCGAAGGCCGTGCCGCCCGCGATGCACCTCGCGCTCGACGAGGTCCTGACCGCCGCCGTCGGCGAGGGCCGCCGCGAGCCGACCCTGCGGATCTGGGAGTGGGACCAGCCGGCCGTCGTCATCGGCAGCTTCCAGTCGCTGCGCAACGAGGTCGACCTCGAGAACGCCGAGAAGCACGGAGTCGAGGTGGTCCGGCGCATCTCGGGCGGCGGGGCGATGTTCATGGAGGCGGGCAGCGTCGTCACCTACTCGATCTACGTGCCCGGCGACCTGGTTCAGGGTCTGACCTTCGCCGACTCCTACGCGTTCCTGGACGAGTGGACGATCAGCGCGCTGCAGTCGCTCGGCATCGACGCGGTCTACCAGCCGCTCAACGACATCACCTCGCCCTCGGGCAAGATCGGCGGAGCCGCGCAGAAGCGCCTGGGCTCGGGAGCGGTCCTGCACCACGTGACCATGAGCTACGACATCGACGCCGAGAAGATGGTGCAGGTGCTGCGCATCGGCCGCGAGAAGCTGTCCGACAAGGGCATCGCCTCCGCCGTCAAGCGCGTCGACCCGCTGCGCAGTCAGACCGGGCTCAGCCGCGCCGAGATCATCGAGCGGATGAAGGACACCTTCGTGCGCCTGCACGGCGGCACGCCGGGAGACCTGACCGACGCGGAGTACGCCGAGGCCGAGGAGCTGGTGCGGACCAAGTACTCGACCCAGGAGTGGCTGCGCCGGGTCCCGTGAGCGCGACGCGACGCCTCCGCTGACGCGGGTCGCCCGGCCGGGCGGGCTCAGCTCGCGAGCAGCTCCTGGTAGTCGGGGTGCGCGGCGATGAACTCGGCCACGAAGGGGCACGTCGGCACGATGCGGCCGCCGAAGCGCTGGTGCGCGTCGTCGAGCGCCGCCTCGACCAGGCGGTCGCCGAGCCCCTCGTGGCGGTGCTCGGGAGCGATCTCCGTGTGCAGGAACACGATGTCGGATCCGCGGATCGCGTAGTCGGCGACCCCGACGTTCTCGCCGTCGACCCACAGCGTGTACCTGGACTCGTCCTCGTCGTGACGCACCTCGGAAGTCATCGCAGCACTCTACGCCGGGGACCGGGCGGGGTCGCTCAGGGTCCTCCCGGGCGGAAGGGCGTGTCGGGAGCGCTCCCTCGCCCTGGCAGAATTGCCGGATGCCCCCGACCCCGCAGATCGCCGACGGCGTGCCGGAGTCGCGGAGCGCGGTGATCCACGCCGACAACCTCGAGGTGCTGCCGCAGCTGGCCGACGGGGCGTTCACGGTCGTGTACCTCGACCCGCCCTTCAACACGGGGCGCGCGCAGGTGCGCACCTCGACGACGTCGGTGCGCTCGGCGACGGGCACGATCGCGGGGTTCAAGGGCCGCAGCTACGAGCGGATCCGGGGCGACCTGCTCCGCTACGACGACCGCTTCGACGACTACTGGTCGTTCCTGGAGCCGCGGCTCGCCGAGGCCTGGCGCCTGCTCGCCGACGACGGCACCCTCTACCTCCACCTCGACTACCGCGAGGCGCACTACGCCAAGGTCCTGCTGGACGCGCTCTTCGGCCGCGAGTGCTTCCTCAACGAGATCATCTGGGCGTACGACTACGGCGCCAAGGCGACCCGGCGCTGGCCGACCAAGCACGACACGATCCTCGTGTACGTGAAGAACCCGCGCAGCTACCACTTCGACTCCGTCGCGGTCGACCGCGAGCCCTACATGGCGCCCGGACTGGTGACCCCCGAGAAGGCGGAGCGGGGCAAGCGGCCGACCGACGTGTGGTGGCACACGATCGTGTCGCCGACGGGCCGCGAGAAGACCGGGTACCCGACGCAGAAGCCGGAGGGAATCCTCCGGCGCATCGTGCAGGCGTCGAGCCGCGAGGGCGACGCGGTGCTCGACTTCTTCGCCGGCTCGGGCACGACCGGGGCGGTCGCGCACGCGCTGGGGCGGCGCTTCGTGCTGATCGACTCGCACGCGGACGCGGTCGCGGTGATGCGCCGCCGCTTCGCGACGCTGGATCCGGCGCCGCTGTTCCTCTGAGGCGGGGCGGCAGGGCGCCGCCCGCCGCCCTGCCCGCCCTTGGCGGTCCTCCAAGAGCTGCGGTAAGCGCCAGCACTTACCGCAACTCTTGGAGGAGGGCGGACGCACTGACGCCTCCACAGGCGGTTGCGGCCTCGAGGGGCCTGTGGACAACGGCGTCGGGCGCGGCGGCGCGGGGATGCTGGGCGCATGAGTCAGAGCGACAACCCCCTCGGAGCCTTCTCCCGCGCGTCCGCGATCGAGCGGGGCTGGTCGGAGGATCGCATCCGGAGGCGAGCGCTGTCCCGTCCGTTCCACGGCGTGCGCACCGTCGTCCAGCCTCGCACCCATCTCCAGCGCGCCCAGGCGTACGTGCCGCGGCTCCGCGACGGCCAGTTCTTCTCGCACCTGACGGCGGCGGTGCTGTACGACGTCCCACTGCCGACTCTCGCCGCGGAGGACGATCCGGTGCACGTGGCGGCGTTCACTCCGGCGAGGCCGCCGCGGTGCCGCGGAGTCATCGGCCACGCGGTCGACGGCCGTCGTTTCGTCGTCACCACCCGACGGAGGCTCCCCGTCTCGGACGCCGTGTCGACCTGGCTGATGCTCGGCCCGATCCTCTCGTTCCGGGAGCTGGTCGTCGCGACGGACCACTTCCTCTTCGTTCCGCGCTACCGCAGTGACGACCCCGATCGTCCCTTCGCGACGCGGGCCGAGCTCGAGAAGGCACTCGCCGATTTCCACGGGAGCGGCGCACGGGCGCTCCGGGCTGCGCTCTCGGCGGCGTCGGCGGAGGCGGCGTCCCGACCCGAGACCGGGCTGCGGCTGCTGATAGTGGAGGCGGGTCTCCCGGAACCGGAGCTCAACGTCCCGATCCGAGTGGGGGCGAGGGTCATCACGATCGGCGATCTGGTGTTCTCGCGGTGGAAGGTGCTCGTCGAGTACGACGGGGAGCAGCACCGCACGAGCGATGCGCAGTTCGCCCGCGACCGCGAGCGCCGTCTCTCCCTGCAGCTCGCGGGATGGATCATCGTCCCGGTCCGAGCGGAGGGCCTGCGGCGGGGGAGTGCCCGGACGATCGCCGAGATCCGTGCGGCGCTCCACGCCCACGGCTGGCGCGGTTGAGCCGCGGCCTCCGGCTCAGGCCTCTGCGTCGGCTTGGAGGCGAGGCGAGCGCCGGCCCTACCGCTGCCACCTGCTGCGAACGAGGGTCGAGCCGTCCCACCCGGCCCCGCGAGTCGCGGTGAGCGCGCGCATCCGTCGCGACTCCTGCGGTGGTGACGGTCATCCACAAGTTGCGGGAATCGCGAGCAGTCACCGCAACTTTTGGAGGAGGGTGGCGGAAGGA